>ONKX01000131.1 GCA_900318555.1 uncultured Prevotellaceae bacterium
GGCAGACCCTGCTGGATGACCCAGAGGGTGCGATAGAGACAAGCCGTCTTCCAGTCGCCCTCGGCACCGAAACCGATACCCTCGGCCATCAGGCGCTGAGAAGCCAGACCAGGAATCTGGTCAAAACCGCAGAAGTCAGGAGCATCGATGTCAGCATCGCCGAGGTCATCGAAGTTAGTGGTGAAGGCGGTAGCACCCTCATCCTTCAGCACACGGCGCAGGGCGATCTCAGCCTTGGCGGCATTCTTCACCTTCTGCCAGTAAACCTCTTCACCGCTCTCGTCGATCTTGATGGTGTATTGCTGCTTGTATTCCTCGACGAGGGCATCAGCCTCTGCGTCGGTTACCTTCTTGAAGTACTCCATCAGCGAGCTGACGGGATAGTAATCCACGTGGTAGCCCAGGCGCTGCTCGAACTCTACACGGTCGCCATCTGTCACAGCCACGTTGTTCATGTTCATACCGAACATCAGGCAGCGAACGTTTTTGGCATCAGCCACACCGGCAGCCACGCGAGCCCAGACGGCAATCTGCCGCGCATGCGGGTGCAGATATGTCCGAACTCGATGTCGCCGTGAGCACTCTGGTTGAGGTTCATGAAGTCCATGTCCATGGTCTCCCAGGGAATCTCGGCGTTATACTGTGTGTGGAAATGGAGCAGAGGCTTCTGCAGATCCTGCAGACCCTTGATCCACATCTTGGCAGGCGAGAAGGTGTGCATCCAGGTGATGATACCTACGCACTTGTCGTCGTTGTTGGCACTGTCGTTCAGACCGGCCACCATCTCCTTGGAGTGTCCGTCAACTGCAACAACGGCGTCACCTCCATAGAGGAGCTGTGCACCAGTTACCCACCAAATCTCATAATTGTCAAATGCCTTGATCATAATCGTTGTAAGTTTTAATAATTAGTAATAGTATGATTTATTTCTTTTTCTGTCCGTAATAAGCGTTGGGACCATGCTTGCGCATGTAGTGCTTCTCTACGAGGAGCGGATTCATCGTCGTATTGGGATTGACGGAGAATGAGATGAAGGCCATCTTGGCGCATTGCTCCATCACCTTGGCGTTGTAGACCGCATTGTCGGGAGAGGTTCCCCATGAGAAAGGACCATGATTCTTCACCAGCACGGCGGGGGTATGGTCGGGGTTGATCTTGCGGATGTTCAGGATCTCGTCCACGATGACGTTACCAGTCTCCAGTTCGTAGTTGCCCTTGACTTCTGCCTCGGTCATGTCGCGGGTGCATGGGATATCCTGATAGAAGTAGTCGGCGTGAGTGGTGCCGATGTTGGGGATATCGCGGCCTGCCTGTGCGAAGGCTGTGGCATAGGTGGAGTGGGTGTGAACGACACCCTTGATGTTAGGGAATGCTTTATAGAGCACAAGGTGGGTTGGGGTGTCGGACGACGGGTTGAGGTCGCCATCGACCACTTCACCGGTGTTGAGGTCCACTACCACCATATCTGATGCTTTCATTACATCGTAGTCAACGCCAGAGGGCTTGATGACTACCAATCCGTTTTCACGGTCGATACCGGATACATTACCCCATGTGAAGATGACAAGTCCTTGCTTCACGAGGTCAAGGTTAGCCTTGAATACTTTTTCTTTGAGTTCTTCTAACATAATTGTCGAGTTCCACGCCATTGACAGCCTCGTAGAGCTTCTGCAGCTGCGTCAGCGTAAAGAGACTCGGCAAAAGACGGAAGCCGACAGGCTCGGTAGCCAGTTTCTGCTGCATCATTTTACGTGCTTTCAGCACCATCTCGTTGTGGTCGGAATAAAGTTGGGGAATCTCGTTGACATCCATCCATACCAGTCCGTGGGCACGGCGCAGGATGTCGTCATAGTCTTTCACATTGATAAGGGCGTAGTAGGCAATTGAGACAACGCGCTCGCCCGGGTCACGGTCAACGTTACCGAAGGCACCTACTTGGCGCATGAACAGATTTCGCAGGCCTGTCAGTTCGAAAAGAGTGCGGCTGGCAGCGTCGTCGACGCTTTCGTCGGAGCGAACGAAGCCTCCGTAGAGACTCCATTCGCCACGACCCGGGTCCATCTTACGTTTGCCTATCAGGATCTTCAGCTTACCCTCGTCGAATCCGAAGATAATACAGTCGACTGACAGCCAGACCTTGGAATGTTCACCATAGAAAGTGTTCATATTCTTCTTTTAAGCAGTTTACCAGAAATAAGCATAGAAGCAGCCGCAGAGGCCTACTACGAGCAGCGTGCCCAGTATATCCCAGATGCCCCAGCTCTCACGGATACTCTTCTTGAAGTCGGATGTGAAGGTGATAGCCTCGATCTGTGCCTTAGAAGGAGCAGGCGTGAAGCAGCTGACGCATACCATCAACAAGATGATGAATACGAGCAGCCAGCACTCGAAGAC
>ONKX01000130.1 GCA_900318555.1 uncultured Prevotellaceae bacterium
CTCGTGGATGATTGCCTTTTTCGAGTACTGCTGTCAGGTGCCTGCCAACCGTATCGGCTTTGTGGATAACGGTGGACCATTCAACTTGGTGCAGTTGAAGGTGATCCAGGAGTGCATCTCCCTGGTGGTATTTGCCGTCATTGCCAACTTCATCTTCCAGCACGAACAGTTGCACTGGAACCACGCTGCGGCAGCGCTCTGCTTGGTGGGGGCTGTCTATTTTGTCTTTATGAAACCGTAAGTGTGGCAAGCACGCCGCTTCCTTCTTATTTCCTGAGGTAGGCGGCGAGCGGTGAGTGGATGTCTCTCAGTCCTTTGGCCAGACTACGGGCATTCATCTGGGCGCCAAGCTTTGATGAATGGGTGTGGTCGTGATTGAAGTATTTCGATGCACGGGTCTTGCTCTTCTCGGCATCCTTGGAGGCAAACTTCTTGTCGAGGAAGTCACCGCTGATGTTATGGATATCCACGAAGGCGACGCCCGTCTGCTCGACGACCTCACGATACCAGCGTCCGTAGGTGTCGTTACGCCGTTCTATTCTGCCGTTAGGCCATTCGTTGCGTGGCGTGAGTGAGAGTAGGATAGGGGTAGCACCTTTCTCGCGGACATCATCGATAAATTTCCTTAGGTACCAACCGAAACTGTAGGCCATCTCATAGCTGCCGTCGGCCTCCATCTGATAGACATGGCATGTATCTGCCGTTCCTGGGATGACACCGCGCCCCTTCTTGTCGTTGATGGGACAGATGTCGTTGTGGCCAAACTGGATAAGCACGAAGTCGCCTGGTTGCAGGGCGTTATAGACCTTCTCCCAACGGCCTTCTCTGAGATAGCTCTTCGTAGAACGGCCTGCCATTGCCACATTCTCCCATGTAATCTTATTCGGGTCGAAGATGAGACCGGCCTGTGAGCCCCAACCCCACATGCCGTCTTCTTCGCTATCTACCATCGGCTTGCCCTGTTGTCGGCCTTGTCCATAGGCAGGCAACGTGACATTGACCATCATCTCCTGTAGGGGCTTCAAAAGTGGATTCGGTGAGTAGTAGAGTCCTTCGGCTGCCGAGCGGGCATTGAGGCGCGCACCGAAAGCTGAGGTGTGGATGTGGTCGCCATAAAAATGGTATTTCTGTTTCCAGAGGCTGTAACTGTCGAGTTTCCTACCTGACAGTTCGTTGAGATCGACGAAGGGCACGCCCTCTGTGGCAGCGATATAGGATGCCCATTGCGTCTGTGGCTTGCGGATGATAAGCCCCCGTTCATCGCGGGCATCACGCGGCGTGAGCGACATCAGGATAGGGCTGGCACCTGCCTGACGGATGTCATTAATATAGCAGCGCAGGTAATGGCCGTAACTATACACGGTGTCGGGTATCTGTTTGCGTTCGTTGAAGCCTACGATCATCGTGTCTTCTGCCACCCCGTCGATGACGCCGCGTGCGCGTTTGGCATCGAAGAAGTCCGCCTTGTCGTTATGACCGATGCTGACAATCACCCAGTCACCTGGCTTCAGGGCCTGACGGATGGCTGGCCAGAGGTCGGTGTAGAAGTTACGGGTTGACATGCCGCCCAGTGCCTGGTTCTCGACTGAAATCTTGCGGCCGTCGAAGAAGTCGCTGGCAAAATAACCCCAGCCCCACTGACCGTTGTTGCCGTTACCCATCGTACCGTTACGCATCGTCGAGTTGCCTATCAGGAAGAGCACAGGGTTCTGTCCTTGTCTGGTAGAGCCAGGAGCAGGACGGTTCATCAGCGCTTTGGCGATAGAGTCGGGTGTGTTGTCGATGACTTTCTCCTCTACGGGGGTGGGCAGGTTGTCGAATTCTTGTGCAGTCCCCTGCAGGGCTGTTAGTACGAGTGATAGCAGTAGTAGTGTTTTCTTCATTTTGATGATATCTTCGTTTGTTTTTTGTGCAAAGGTACAAAAAAGAAGCCAAAATGCAAATAATTCGTTGGTTTTTTGTAATTTTGCACCGAATATGATTGACAGAGCTACCATAGACAAAATCA
>ONKX01000128.1 GCA_900318555.1 uncultured Prevotellaceae bacterium
GGCCTCCATGAAATACGGCTCCCTGACATCAGTAGGGCCGCCCTTCGCCATCAATTCAAAAACATAACCTTTTGGATATTCCATAACTTTTCAATTATTCAATGTTTGATCTGTGGGTGCAAAATTACATATATTTTCCGATGCGATTGTTTCACTTTTTGCGTCATAATTTTCACTTTTTGCTCAAATCGTTTGTTTATTCGATAAATAATGTGTATCTTCGCACCCAAAAGGTAAGGATATGAAGTTAGATTTTCAATATTCTACAAACTTTTCTGAGGCAAATTCAGAAACGCTGCGCCACACCTGCATGCATCTCCTTTGCACGGCAGGGGAGGGGAGCTTTGTGTTCAACGAAAAATGTTATCACATCGTGAAGAATGACCTTGTGGTGATACCCAATCCCACAAAGATGAAGAACATTGCTGCACATGATGATTTGCAGGTGGAATGGTTCGCAGCCGACTATAAGTTCCTGCAGAACCTGCTGCCTTCAAACAATTACAGCATCGGTGGCAGTATCTCCCTCAATCAAGACCCTGTTGTTCCTTTGACGGAAGAACAGGCAGCGCGCATCCTTGAAGACTTCCACCGTCTGCGCGACCGTATGGTGGAGCGTCAACTGATGTTCTACCACGAACTCATGGGCAGTCTGTGTCTCACGATGATGTATGACATTTTCGAGGCGATGCTACGGAGAACCACAGCGACCGTGCTGGCTACATCGTGAAACAGCTGATGGCCATGCTCGCCACGGGTATCAGCCAGACCGAGCGCGAGGTGCGCTACTATGCCAAACGACTTAATGTTTCGCCTAAGTATCTTTCAGAGACCGTGCGCCGCATGACAGGTCACAGTGTCACCTCATACATCGACCGTCATTCTATCCCCATATTAAAAGACTATCTGAATGACGAACGCCTGTCCCTCACCCAGATAGCCGACCTGATGAACTTCACGTCGCTCTCTTACTTCAGCCGCTATTGCACCAAGCACCTCGGTCAATCCCCCAGCGAATACCGCCAAAGCCTGCAACCGAAATAGTTCACCGTGGTGACAGGAAGGGCGTCTCGGTAAGCCCGCCGTAGCTGTCAGCAGCCACTTCCAATGCATCCTCTGTCATGTATCGTTGATACAAAGTGCAACGGGTTACGATTGTTTGCTGCGAACAACGGTCGTCCATCACCTTTACCAGAGCCCACCCCTTCATATCGTCGGCAAACTCCTCGCCAACGAGTGCCAGATGGTCTTCTACTACGGTCATATCCCACCACGACACTTCGCGCATACTGAACCGTACGCGGGGAAGAATGTCATTTTCCATCTCCTGTACTGCGGTATAAAGCCGCAATTTGGCATGATGCATCCGGTCACTTACCTTGAGGTCGGTTATCAGCGCAGGCCTGCCATCCACCTCGCCCAACTCCAAATTTATCATCGGCAGTACTCCGTCGCTCACCGGAATGCCCGGCATCAGGAATGACGACTGGTTCATGGTTCCGTCATCAGGTACGTATACCACAGGCAACTGATTTGCCAACGATGCGAAATTCTGATATGCCGTGCGCCGCTCTGTGAACATTGTGTCGCAGAAGCGTAACATCTTCCACAGCATCGTCGTGTGTCGCATCTTCTGCCGCTGCACGAACTGTGGAAGCGTATTGCTCCGTTTCTCATGTGTCTCTGACTCTCTTCCAATCACTTGTCCGTTACGCATGTAAAAAGTCATTCCTGCAATACGTACCCTTTTGGGTATCGTCAGTCCAAATCCCGGATTGCCTTTCATCTTCATCGTTTTTTCCTCCTATTATAATGATTTTATTATCTTTCTCATACTTTTGTTCGAAACATCTCATGTTACTCTCTAGCATATCTCATGTATACCTCCATTCTATCCATATAGTAGCCCCCGCATAGCGCCTATGCATCTCCTGTCGTTGTCCGCTATATGTCCGGTACTTATCCGGTACATGTCCGCTTTTATACCGGACATATACCGGACATCTACCGTACAAGTACCGGACATGAATTGGAGATACTGCCTTGTTATATGCTTGTTCCATTGGGGCTCTATTATTGATATTTTGGAGATCTTTACT
>ONKX01000127.1 GCA_900318555.1 uncultured Prevotellaceae bacterium
CGAGTGTACGATACTCCTTCCGGTGAGATGATAGCAGGCCGTACCACAGACCTTCTGGCCATTAATCAGAATGTCGTTACGGCTCGTACCCGTGGCCTCGATGCCCATCTGATGTAACACCAGCAGCACCATATTGACAAACCGGTTAAAAGCAAAGCCTACGTTCTCTCCAGAAGTGACAAACGAAAGCATCACGTTGTCCTCGTCTGCATAGACACAGCCTCCCCCACTCTTCCGCCGATACACACTAATACCATGCTCACGGCAATAATCGAGGTTCACCTCATTCGCTGCCACCTGATTGCGCCCGAAAATGACACTGGGCGCCACCTGCCACATGAAAAAGGCATCAGGCTCATCGATATGACGAGCCTATTCTTCCATCGCCAGATAGAACGACAATGGACGAACCTCAGAGGTCGGTAACGTGACAAGTTTCATGTTTTAGGCTTCAGCAACTAAACTATCTGCAAAAATATGAAGTTTTTATGTAACTCGCAAATATTAGTAGCTTTTTTTATCTCTATTATGAATTTACGGTGCAAAATTAGTGTTTTTTTTTGTATATTGATAAAAAATGTATAACTTTGCAGCAGAATAAAAAGAAGTTATAGTGGAAAAGTCTGAATTTACACTACTCAATAAGATACAATACCCTGAGGACCTCCGCAAGTTGAGTGTCGATGAACTACCTCAACTATGTCAGGAACTCCGCAAAGATATTATCGAAGAAGTTGCCGTCAATCCAGGGCATCTGGCTTCGAGTCTTGGTGTTGCAGAAATTACTGTTGCTTTGCATTACGTCTATAACACCCCAGAGGACAGAATCGTCTGGGACGTAGGGCATCAGGCCTATGGACATAAGATCCTGACAGGCCGGAGAGAGCAATTCTGTACCAACCGTAAACTGGGTGGCATCAAACCGTTCCCCTCACCGACAGAGAGCGAATACGACACGTTTGCCTGCGGACACGCAAGTAACTCGGTGTCGGCTGCACTCGGCATGGCCGTGGCGGCGAAGCTCGAAGGTAACAACCGGCACGTCGTGGCCGTCATCGGCGATGGTGCCATGAGTGGCGGTCTGGCCTTTGAGGGTCTGAACAATGTATCTTCCTCACCTAACGACCTGCTGATCATCCTGAACGACAACAACATGTCGATTGACCGTTCTGTGGGCGGTATGAAACAATACCTGCTGAACCTGAGCACCAACGAGACCTACAACGAGTTGCGTTTCAAGGCTTCACGCTGGCTGCACGGCAAGGGAATGCTGAACGATGACCGCAAGAACGGCATTATCCGCCTCACCAACGCCATCAAGAGTGCCATCTCCCATCAGCAGAACATCTTTGAAGGCATGAACATCCGCTATTTCGGTCCCTTCGATGGTCACAACGTGAAGGAACTGGTGCGTATTCTCAAACAGATGAAAGATATGAAGGGGCCCAAACTGCTCCATCTGCACACGCAGAAAGGACATGGCTATGCCCCCGCAGAGAAAGACGTCACCACCTGGCACGCCCCTGGCAAGTTCGACCCAGAGACTGGTGAGCGCATCGTCGACAAAGATCCCAACAAGCCCCAGAAATATCAGGACGTATTCGGGCATACCCTGCTTGAACTGGCTCGGCAGAACCCCAAGATTGTAGGCGTAACCCCGGCAATGCCTTCAGGTTGTTCGATGAACATCATGATGAAGGAGATGCCTGAGCGCACCTTCGACGTAGGTATTGCTGAAGGACATGCTGTCACCTTCTCGGGTGGTATGGCTAAGGACGGGCTCCTGCCATTCTGCAATATCTACAGCGCCTTCGCACAAAGAGCCTTCGACAATATCATCCACGATGTGGCCCTGCTGAAGCTCAACGTCGTATTCTGCTTCGACCGCGCCGGACTTCGGCGAAGACGGTGCCACCCACCACGGTGCCTTTGACCTTGCAGCCCTACGACCCATCCCGAACCTGATCATCTCATCGCCGATGGATGAACACGAGCTGCGCCGCCTGATGTACACAGCACAGTTGCCCGACAAGGGGCCTTTCGTCATCCGCTATCCCCGTGGCGGTGGCGTGTTACAAGACTGGCGCTGTCCCTTTGAAGAGATACCTATTGGGAAAGGACGTAAACTGCACGACGGCGACGACATCGCCATCCTTAGCATCGGTCCGATGGGCAACAACGTGACAGAGGCGATAGCCAAACTGTCACAAGAAGCCTCTGCTCCCAGTATCGCCCACTACGACATGCGTTTCCTGAAACCTATCGACGAGGATATCCTCGAAGAGGTGGGACAGAAATTCTCGCGCATCATCACCGTGGAGAATGGCGCG
>ONKX01000126.1 GCA_900318555.1 uncultured Prevotellaceae bacterium
ATCAAGCAGACGGAACGCTATGCGACGATGATGCTCGAACAGAATCCTTACTACACCGTGTCGGCACAAGACCCGCCAGAGTTTGCTGATATCGTGAACCAGATCAAGGCCGGCATGACAGCCACCGTCACGACTGCTTCGAACATCTCTGAGAGTCTCGACGAAGTGCCTGTGCCCACGACGCTCATCACCGAAGAGATGATTGTCGCCAGCGGCGGGCGCAACCTGCAGGAGGTATTGGCCGCCTATGTGCCAGGCATCAGTCTCGTCGATTGCAATGATGATATCAACGTCTCCATGCGCAGCATCCACAGCAGTACGCAGGAGAAGATGCTTTTCATGCTCAACGGTCACCGTCTGAATAGCTATTTGACGAATACGGCCGCCCCCGATTTCAGCATCTCGCTTGAGAAGGTGAAACAGATTGAGGTGCTGCGTGGTCCCGCCTCGTCGCTCTACGGTGGCGTAGCCCTGACAGGCGTGGTGAACATTATCACCAAACAGGGGGCCGATGTCGATGGTGTGCAGATCAAGGCTGGCGCAGGCAACTATGGACAGTTGCGCGGCGACTTCCTCATCGGCCGCCGTCTTTACGATCTCGATGTGCTGGCATGGGCCAGTATCTACACCAGCAAAGGGGAGCGCCGCACTGTCGGCGAGGAGCATCGGGGCTTTACCGGCTTGGGAGGAACAATCAATGAAGCAACGGTCGGACGCGTGGGTAACTTGCCCACCTACGATCTAGGATTCCAGCTGAGCATGAAGGGCTGGCGACTGCTTTACAATACCCGATTCTCTCAGGTGGTGGCGCCCTATACAAACATGGCCACGACCTACAATCGCGACAGCTATCGCGACAACAATGGCATCAAGCCCAGCTTCGCCACCGCCTCCCATCATGCCGATCTCAGCTACAGCCATCAGACCGGGCCCCTGAGCCTAAGCTATGGTGCTAATTTCGACCGAGGCGACATGACCCGCTATAAGGTCGTCAGCGAGGAACGTCAGATTGGAGCGAACATTTTTTACAAACCAGAGTATCTCGAGTTGGCAGAGTATGGCGGACTGTTCGAATACAACAACGCACAGGAGCAGAACTACGGCCTGCGCATGAAGGCTGGCTACGACTACACCCTCGGCTCGTCTCACAAGGGCTCCATGTTGCTGGGAGCAGAGTATTCCCACTTCCATCTCTACGGCATGCACTGGCAACTGGGTTATGACTATGACTATCTAATCCCCGAGATACCGGAAATAAAGGACATGTGTCTCGGCCATGAAAACTTGGCCAACGTAGCCTTCCAGTTGAAACACCAGTGGCACTCGCTCATTCTGAATGCCGGTGTCCGCTACGACCACCGTCATCATCTCAATTCGCCGGACAACGTCAATGAGTTGTCACCACGTGTCGCGCTCATCCTGCTCCGACCCAGGTGGAACATGAAACTCAGCTACTCGAAATCGTTTGTCGACTATCCCTACTATTACCAAATCGGGAATATATTCAGGACTTACCTCCTCAACGGCGATGCCATTAGGATCTACTGGCTGGAACCTGAACGCATACACTCCTGGCAGTTGTCTGTGGCAGGCAATAACAGAGCGAAAAGCCTGAACCTTGAGGGCAACCTCTTCTACAACCGTGCCAGCAACCTGATCGTGTCGGTGTCTGAAGATTACACTAACAGAGCCATAACGAAGCCGTCGGACTGGAGCTGAGGGGCAGCTATCACAAGCCACGTTTCACGGCAGACCTGAACATGACCTGGACGCATGTCATCAAGTCGAGTCTGAATATGCCTGACTCTCATTACGATGACGAGTACCAACAGTCATGGGGTGCCGATGTGAACAACAATATGCCAGCCATCACCGCCAATGGGGTGGTGGCTTGGAAAGTCACTCCCAACCTGAAGCTCCATACCCATCTCCTCTTCGAGAGCCAGCAATCCACCTACTTCTTGGATTTCAAGAAAGAGATGCTCGTAGCCGGCTATTACAAATCCGCCGTAGAAGCCGATGAAAGAGGCGATGTGACCGCAGCCGAAGAACTGAGAGCTAAAGCTGATGAAGAAAACAGGACAGTGAGTTCGAAAGGAGATATGCCTGCCCGTGTCATCATCAACCTCGGCGGCGAATACACGCTGGGCCCTGTCACCCTCGGCCTCAATATCCATAACCTCTTTAATACCAGCTACGACCGCAGTGGTCTCAATACCAACCTTATCCCTCAGCAGGGCCGTTGGCTGATGGCCACCG
>ONKX01000125.1 GCA_900318555.1 uncultured Prevotellaceae bacterium
AAAAAAAATAAAGCTATGGCAACAAAGAAGAATTTGGTAAAGTCGATGCTCATGAGCGTCGCTACCGCAGGTATTTTCAGTTTCTCGTTCGTCTTCACATCTTGTAACGACGATGACATTTTAGAAAGTGGAGTCACACCACCAGACATGGAACAAGAGTACAACGGTCCGCTGCAGGAACCCTACGGACTGTCTTTCTATGATTTCGTAGCAAGCGATGACGTCACGATCCTCAACGCTGACACCACGCAGATCTCCGTCAGCAAGGCGCTGGCCGACAAGATGGGCATCCAGTCGTTCTTAGGTCACCCGATGGGTATCTGGGATCACCCCGAGCACCGCGCCTATCTGCGCCGCGCTACTAAGGAGAAGCTCGAAGGCGACCGCTACATCCTCCAGGTCATCCCTTCTTCTATTGCTGAGGTGCTGACAGGAAATGATAAGGAATATAAGCTGAGCACCGAGCTCTACGTGAACACCGACCCCGCATCGACCCGCACCCGTGCTATTGAGAATAACACGCCGGAGTTTGCAGCACGCTATATCGACGAGAAGAACGTGATCCACCCGATAGCCATCACCTTCAGACGTGCCGAGGGCGACCAGAGAGCCCTGACGCGCAACGCCGCTGCCGAAAATGGTATCTACGGCACCTATCTGCCCGATCAACTGCTGGGATTGCAGGACGACCCTGCCACACGTGGCTTAGATGACGATATCTGGAATTTAATCAAGAAAGGCGCTGAAGCTGTTGGTAATTGGTTTAAAGATATCGCAGTAGGCACTGTGGAATGGTTCAAGGCCCAAGCCAAGGCTATGGAAAAGTGGCTGAAGGAGAACACCCAATATGACATCAATTGGGATAAGCACAATACCCTTATCAACATTGACTCCAAGGTGGATACAAAGGTTCCCATCCAGTGCGGCAAAGACAGCAAGGACACCATCAATGTCTATGTGAAGGCTCCCGTGAAGTTCAACCTCAACTACACGCTCCTTCTTCAGGCCGACGGTTCGGCGGTAGAGAAGCCCCATCTGAGACGCTTCGAGGCCAGTGTTGACGGTCGTTTCAATTTCGAGCCAGAGGTCCGCTTAGGATTCAACGGCAAGCTGGAACTGCCTAAGGACAAGCAGAAAATAGATCTCGTAGAGCTCGACGGTATCACAGTGATCTTTTACATCGGCTACGTTCCCTTCTGTGTAGATTTCAATCCCTCACTCTATCTGAAGCTCAAGGCTGAGGTGGAAGGCAAGGCCACGACGGGTGTCAAGTACGAGTTCGACTCCTGGTTCAAGGGTGGTATCTTATACGAAGGCTACGGCGATCCCAGAGGTATCAACGAGAGCAAGGTGACCAAGAGCAAGGTCAGCTTCATCAAACCTACTGCCGAGTTTAACGCCAGTGCAGGTGTCGGTCTGATGTTCGGATGCGAGATGATCATCGACAAGTTGGTAGGTCCTGAGCTCGCAGTAGGTCCTCAGCTCAAAGCTGACGCCGGTCTGACTCTCACCCCATTTGAGAAGGATCCCGTGAAATTTGAGGCATCCGTAGATTTCGGACTCACAGGTGAGGTAGGTGCCAAGCTGAAGGTCTGGAAATGGGACATCGCTGAGTGGAATGTTGACTTGGACTTCGGTCTGAACTGGAACATCTACAAGTATCCTAAGGACAACAGCAAGGGCAACAAGAACGCTGAGAACCGCTCTAACGACTACGAGGTGCAGAAGAACATCGAGGAGATCAACAAGCAAGGCCTGAAGCTGATTGAATTCAATGAAAGGCAGCAGTTGGGTAAAAAGTTGAGTGAAGATGCTGAAGTAATGGAATATACAAAGTAAAGAGCCAGAAGAAAGCCATCATCAGATCCCAGCTTGATGAATTCGCCACAAAGTATGGTCGCGCTCCCAAGGACAATGATGCCGACTTCCAGACATTGAAGAGCATGACATTAGAGAAGATCAAGACAATCGGAAAGAAAGAACTCCACACGTTGCTTCAAAAGTATTAAAAAGAAAAGCGAGCCGCAAGGCCCGCTTTTTTTTTGTCTCTATATCAGTTCGGCGAAATTACCGCTGCTGGTGTTCTTTCATATAGTCGCGGGGCGTCATGCCGTAGAACTTCTTGAAGACCGTCGAGAAGGAGGCTGGATTGGCAAAGCCGCAGGCATACATGACTTCGGTGACGTTCATGCCCTGATTAGCCAGCAGCTGGGCGGCTTTCTTCAGGCGGATGTTGCGGATGAAGTCGTGGGGAGTCTGTCCCGTGAGGTCCTTCATCTTACGGTGGACGTGGACACGGCTGATACCTACCTGATCGGCTATCATATCGACGCTCAGATCGGAGTTGTTCAAATTCTTGTTGATGCAATCCATGATGCGATCGAGGAGTTTCTCGTCGGGCGACTTCATGCGTATCTCGTCGATCTGCTCCTCCAGTTCGTCATTGCGCTCATACTTCAGCCGCAACAGACGGTGGCTGTTGATGAGATTGACGATGGTGCGGCGCAGGATATCCATATTGAATGGCTTGACGATGTAGGCATCGGCACCCGTCTCCAATCCTTCGAGCTTGTCCTCATCGCGGCTCTTGGCGGTGAGCAGGATGACGGGG
>ONKX01000124.1:0-2554 GCA_900318555.1 uncultured Prevotellaceae bacterium
AGCATCAAGGGGAAAAGGACGTCGGTAATCTCGTCACGTGTGCGGAGCCAGCGGGCAGCATCGCGGCTGCCGCCGTTGTTATAGACACAGACGTACCTGCCTCCAGCATCTTTGCGCACGGTGATGTCGATGGTCTCACCGGGGCGGGCGAAGAACGGCATTTCGCTGAAGCCCACCTTCGACTCCAATGTGTAGAACCGCTGACAGATGGGGTAGCCGGTCTGGAACTTCTTGTAAAATGTTCCGTCGGGCGCGATGTCGAGCACCAACGTCGCATCGTCTTTCTCAAAAACATTCTGGAAAAAGCATTCTAACGACGTGAAGCCAAACTGCTCGGCGTCGTAGCCTTTGATGCGGCCCTTTACGATGATGGTGTCGGTCTTGAACCAGTCATCGGGCACCGTCCACGGATTAGCGTCGGCGAGTTCCTGCATCGTTGGGAATTTGATTTTGTATTTCTTGTCGTGGATGCCTAACAGTTTGAACGCCCCAGAGCCATCGCCCTCGATGAAGTCGAATATCTGTACCTTCTTCGGCAATGGCTCGAAATGCATCGTGAAGTCGGTTACGCCGCTTTCTGGCGACTGCACCCATGAGTCGAGGGCTATTCCCTCGGCCGAGCGCAATGGGTAGCGGTTGCCGTCTTCGTCCATCAGATAACTCTCTTTGGCGAAACGGAAATTATTTCCTTTCTCGTATTCTATCGTGAAATGTACGGTCGTCGCCGTATCGCACATGATAACCTCGCGGGCTTTCAGTTCGCCGCTCAACACATTTACGCAGGCCATTGCCACGGGGTTCTTGATGGTCTTGAATGTCTTTGCCAGCCCCGCCATTGCAACGAGGGCTAGCATCATTGTAATAATTGTTTTCTTGTTCATATTCGTTAATGTCTTTACCTTTTTATTATATATACGCCGTAATCGCGGAAATATGACGCTGCGGGGCGTTAAACTTTCGTAATCTCGCAAACGGCACAGGACGCATCACTGCGGCCCATGCCGATTCCCGGGTTGAATCAAAATCTGTCACTTTGTTTGTATATTCGCAATTATCTCAAGTCTTTCAGTATGGTTTCGAGCTCTTCCAAATTACGAGGGCAAGCCACGATAGTTCCTTTTGCATCAATGACAATCAGTTCAGGATAGGAACGTATTCCGTATGCGGCAAGTGCGTCTCGCGGGTTGGTGTCAGGATTGGGCATCAACTGCGGCCATGTCAGCCCGCGCTGCTTTACTTCCTCCCGCCATCCTTGCACACCGAAACTGAAAGCCAAGGTGACGAACTCCACACCGCGGGGATGGTAAGTGTCGTAAAGCGTCTTCATGGACGGATGAATTTCATATCCATAACCGCCAAGACCATGCCAGAAATGCAGGACGACATATCCCTTGCCGATATATTCGCTTAGCTGATGCGGGCGGCCCTTCGTGTCCACCAGTTCGAGGTTGGTATAAGGCGTACCGGGACGGCGCTTCTCCAGTCCTTCCACGTATTCGCGCATCGGTGCCAGAAGGATGTGGTGCGAGAAGGCATAGTCGTCACTAAGGTAAGGCTTCAGTTCCTCATAGCTCATTTCCGTATAGACCTGACTGAGCGCGAACGCGGAGAGGATATTGTCACGATTCTCACGTACTGCCTTGAGAAGCCGTTCGCCGCGCTGGCGGTTGATTGCCGCTTTTTTCAGGCTGTCGGCCTCATGGAGCTCGGCCAGGCGTTCGCGTTCTACTTCCTGCAGGAAGTCGTTAACCTTTTGGCTGGCCTTGCCCCCTTTTACTGTCAGGTGCTCCATGTCTGCGCTGATGGGGGTACCGTCGGTATAGAAGTAAACAAATTCTCTGTTATCGAGATAAATCCGGCATACCTCGTTCTTCGGCAGTTTGCGGTTAAAGGAGAACTTGCCGTTGGTAATAGGGCACGTCCCCAATAGTTCGGAGGTAATACTGCGTCTCACTTCCACTTTTTGGCCTTTCAAGGGGGCAGTGCCACTAATCTGACAATCCACCATCCATGTGTGACATCTGTATTTCTGTCACCCTCATATAATTCACTCTTCTTGTAAATCATGTAGCAGGAATAGGCCAGGATGCTCTTTAGGTTTTCATTCTTTTCGTTATCAACTAACGGCTGGATGTTGCTCAACGCATCGAAATACTGCTCTTTGGTCAGTTTTCCGCTGAATGCATTGCACGTCTTGTTGAGCACCACCCCTGCTGCCGTTTTACCTTGCGGGGTCTCGCGCTGGAATATCTCACAGGTGCGCTTCACCTTGGCCATGAACTCTTCGACAGACATGGCATCAGCCGGGGCGTTATACTGCAACCCCGCAACAAAGGTGCCTGACGCGCTGGGTCGTTTATAGTGGGCGATATAAGGTCTGTCGTCCATTTTCCATCCGCTGATTTCGTAAATCATGCCGTCCATCAGGAATGTATCGCCGATTTTCTTGTCTTGGTCAACGGTCTGGTCCCACATCAGCAGTAGGACATAAATCCTGCCGTCTGTCTCTTCAAAGGAAATCAGACGGATATTCTTGTTGAGGTCGAATGTCACA
>ONKX01000124.1:2581-3371 GCA_900318555.1 uncultured Prevotellaceae bacterium
CATCCGGGGCGTGAACAACGGACCGTAGTATTTGCTGTCCAACTCCTCACCGATGGCAAACTGTTGGGCAAACTGATAAACATTCAGTCCGTCTTTTGAAAAACCGAGTCGATGCACGCCGTACTCTTTCGATTCCACAAAAGCATTCAGTTTTTCCCTGATGTTGCTGGAGCGGGACGTTTGTGCGCTGCATGCAATAGCAATCAGCACTACTGCAATGGTTATGAAAAGTCTATTCTTCATCTTCTTCTGTTTTTACGTTATACATGTTGTCTGCCGTCTGGGGTCGGCCCTCCTTGTCGAGGGTGTGCAGGATATAGCTGTTGACGATGCGCTGCAGTCGCTCGTCAGCACGTATAACCTTGTTCATCCGCTCTATGTAAAGGCTCTCATCCACTTGGGATCCGTGACAGCCTTCTCCTGGGCAATCATTGGCTTCGGTTCCTCTATTTCAGCTTTTAACGAACTGTCCTTTTGCTCTATCTGCTGCGTCACCAGTGATTGCATTTGTTGTGGATCTACATTATTATTACGGTGAAGCGTCAGCAACAACAGAACACTGGCGGCTGCGGCTATTGCCGATGCAATGTAGAGCCTGATACGTCGTGCAGGCTTAGGCTGCTCAGTGGGTAAGTCTGGCAGACTGTCCATGATGCGGTCGGTCAGTTCGTCAGGATTGCAGACGTCGGGCTGCTGTTCCTGCAATCGGCTCAATATTTCATCAATCTTCATCATATCCTAAATCCTTTAGTCGTTTACGTATTGTCTGTCGGGCTACATAGAGATTGCT
>ONKX01000123.1:0-339 GCA_900318555.1 uncultured Prevotellaceae bacterium
GCAAACTTTTACTTTCTTGGACTAGCCAAGCGGCATCGCCGAGCGCGTCAGGAGCGGTTTGACACTCTGGCGAAGAAGATGGAATGATGTGCCAGTGATGCAAGGTAGAATACCATGAACACCAGGAAGAACGGAAGCATCCTATCGCGCCCAGCCACCAGATAATAGACAAACATCACGGCCAGAGCCAGCAACATGCGGAAACCTGAGACAGCCGTAAAGAATGTCGGCAGGCTTTCAGGCGACTGCTTGGCCACACGGCGCCAGACGAGTCCGATGGTGACAAAGGCGACTAAGGTAAAGCAAGCTCCGACGATGATCGGTGCGAGAAGGTCCAGA
>ONKX01000123.1:360-2409 GCA_900318555.1 uncultured Prevotellaceae bacterium
TTCAATCATGAGTCCTGTGCCTATGCCTTGAGCTCAACACAGAGACTGACCACATTCTTCTGCACTTCAACGAAACCGCCGAGAATGTCGAGACTGCTCTTCCCATCACCCGTCACATACTCCACCGTACCTTTCTGCAGAGTGGAGATAATCGGGGCGTGGTCATTGAGGATCTCGAACTGTCCCATTGTTCCTGGAACGAAGACGCTCTCAACTGCTCCATCGAATTCAACCTTCTCGGGCGAAACTATTTTAAGCTGCAACATAATTATCAATTTTCTGTTTCAATTATCCCTTTGCAGCCTCAAGCAGCTTCTTGGCCTTCTCCTTGGCGTCTTCGATCGTACCGACATTGAGGAATGCCTGCTCGGGCAGGTCGTCAACCTCACCGTCGAGGATGGCATTGAAGCCCTTGATGGTCTCCTCGATGGGCACCATCACGCCTGGGAGTCCTGTAAACTGCGAAGCCACAGAGAACGGCTGTGACAGGAAGCGCTGTACACGACGAGCGCGGTTCACCGTCATCTTGTCCTCATCCGAAAGCTCGTCCATACCGAGGATGGCAATGATGTCTTGCAACTCCTTGTAGCGCTGCAGGATCTGCTTCACGCGCTGTGCACAGTCGTAGTGAGCCTTGCCCACAATCAGCGGGTCGAGGATACGAGAGGTTGAACCCAGCGGATCCACAGCCGGATAGATACCGAGCTCAGCGATCTTACGGTCGAGCACCGTCGTAGCGTCGAGGTGTGTGAACGTCGTAGCAGGAGCAGGGTCGGTCAAGTCGTCGGCAGGCACATACACAGCCTGTACAGAGGTGATAGAACCAGTCTTCGTAGAAGTGATGCGCTCCTGCATCGAACCCATCTCAGAAGCCAGTGTCGGCTGATAACCTACGGCTGAAGGCATACGACCCAGCAGGGCAGACACCTCAGAACCGGCCTGTGTGAAACGGAAGATGTTGTCGATGAAGAACAGGATATCGGCAGCACCGCCATCCTTACCACCACCATCGCGGAAGCCCTCGGCAACCGTCAGACCAGAGAGGGCCACAGAGGCACGTGCCCCAGGAGGCTCATTCATCTGACCATACACCAGTGTGGCCTGGCTCTTCTTCAACTCCTCAGGATCCACCAGTGAGAGGTCCCACTTACCCTGATCCATAGCCTCACGGAACTTCTCGCCATAACGGATAACACCCGACTCTATCATCTCTCGGATCAGGTCATTACCCTCACGGGTACGCTCACCCACACCAGCGAACACAGAGAAACCGTTGTGTCCCTTGGCGATGTTATTGATGAGCTCCATGATCAGCACCGTCTTACCTACGCCGGCACCACCGAAGAGTCCGATCTTACCACCCTTCATGTAGGGCTCGAGCAGGTCGATCACCTTGATACCCGTAGAAAGGATCTCCTTCTTGGTGGAGAGCTCCTCGAAGGTCGGAGCCTCACGGTGAATGGGATAGGCGCCCTTCATGTCGAGCTGTTTCATACCATCGATAGGCTGACCGATAACGTTCAGCATACGACCTTTAATCTGATCTCCGGCAGGCATCTGGATAGGTGAGCCTAGCGGGATTGCCTCGAGTCCGCGGTGCAGACCGTCAGTATTGTCCATAGCCACGCAGCGCACCGTATCCTCGCCGATATGCTGCTGCACCTCGACAATCAGGTCACGCCCGTCACCACGGTCAATCTTCAAGGCATCGTGGATTTTTGGCAGCACTTTCTCAGCTTCCTGGCCTTCTGTATCGAAGAAAACGTCGATGACAGGACCAATGATCTGCGAAATGTGTCCAGTAATTTGTGACATAAGCGATAATTATTTTAAGTTACTTATTTGTTTTAAGTTCTACCTTTTTTAAGTTAGAGTCGATTGCAAAGATACACAATTTTCAGTAAACAAAGAAATTTTTTACATTTATTATCACAAAATATCGCTTTACTTCCGTAATGCAATATTGTAATTGTAATATTGACTATTCCCTGTCACATCTTCCAGTACCTTCACGAACGGTGGGAACTTCACGCTCTCCTCTTCGGCCAC
>ONKX01000122.1 GCA_900318555.1 uncultured Prevotellaceae bacterium
TTAAGTTTGTAATGGGCGTGTAATCAGTTCATAATTCATAGTTCATAGTTTGATGGTTCCGTATCTGGATGTACAGCATTTGACGAAGTCGTTCGGCGCATTGACCCTGTTCCGCGACATTAGTTTCTCCATCGGCGAAGGCCAGAAGGTGGGGCTGATAGCGAAGAACGGCACGGGCAAGTCGACGCTGCTTAGTATCCTTTGCGGTAAGGAAGGCTACGACGCGGGCGACATCGTGTTTCGCAGGGACCTGAAGGTGGGATTCCTGGAACAGAGTCCCGTGTTCGACCCTGATGAGTCGGTGCTGGACGCATGCTTCAACCACGAGGGCGACCCCGAGAAGGTGTTGAAAGCCAAGCAGATATTGACGAAACTGAAAATCAGCAATCTGGAGCAGCCGATGGGCCAGCTGTCGGGTGGTCAGCAGAAGCGCGTGGCTCTGGCTAACGTGCTGTTGACGGAACCAGAACTGATTATATTGGACGAGCCCACGAACCATCTGGACTTGGAGATGATAGAATGGCTGGAGGGCTTCCTGCAGCGCGGCAACAAGACGCTGCTGATGGTGACGCACGACCGATTCTTCCTGGACCGCGTGTGTACCGTCATCCTCGAACTGGACGACCAGACCGGAGAAACGTCAGGAACGTATCGACAACCGCAGGGCAGAGATAGCGCGCGCCAACAACCTGTATCGCACAGAGCTGGAATGGATGCGACGGATGCCGCAGGCGCGTGGACATAAGGCGCGCTATAGGGAGGAAGCATTCTACGAGTTGGAAAAGGTGGCCAAGCAACGATTAGAAGAACGACAGTTACGGCTGAAGTCGTCGAACGTGTATATCGGCTCGAAGATTTTCGAGTGTCAATACATTAGCAAAGCGTATCCAACAACCATGAACCATGAACCAATAACCATCCTGAAGGACTTCTACTACAATGGGCAACAACGGCACGGGCAAATCGACGTTCATCAAGATGCTATTGGGCGAGGTGCCAGTGGACGAAGGACGCATTGTCATAGGCGATACGGTGAAGTTCGGGTATTTCTCGCAGGAAGGCCTTCAATTTAATGAGAATCAAAAGGTTATCGATATAGTACGCGACATTGCAGAATACGTGGAACTGGGTGGCGGCAAGAAGTTGTCGGCCTCGCAGTTGCTGCAGTATTTCCTGTTTACCAACGAGCAGCAATATAATTATGTGTACAAGTTGAGTGGTGGTGAGCGAAGGAAACTGTACCTGTGTACGGTGCTGATGCGGAACCCCAATTTTCTGGTACTTGACGAGCCGACGAACGACCTTGATATTGTGACGTTACAAATTCTGGAGGAATACCTGCAGGACTTCCCTGGTTGTGTCATCGTGGTGTCTCACGACCGCTATTTTATGGATAAGGTGGTGGACCATCTGCTGGTGTTCAAAGGCAACGGCGAAATCAAGGATTTCCCAGGCAACTACACGCAATACCGCGAGTGGGCGTCGATGGAGGATTCTAGAGAATCAAGATCATCCAGTGATTCCAGAGAATCCAGAGAAACAAGTAAGTCCAGCTACCGCCACGACGACCGTCGTCGCCTGTCATACAAGGAGAAGCGCGAGATGGAGCAGTTGGAGAAGGACATTGCCGCGTTGGAGGCTGAGAAGAAACAGATTGAGGAGGCGCTATGTGGCGGTACAACCTCAGTGGATGAAATCACGGCCATGAGTAAGCGTCTGCCCGTCCTGAACGACGAGCTCGACGAGAAATCGCTTAGGTGGTTAGAGTTAAGTGAAATAGAATCATGATACAGACACAATATCCCTCACAGCTGTTGGAGCGAGCCGTACATGAGTTTGCGACGCTGCCAGGCATCGGACGCAAGACGGCCTTGCGACTGGTGTTGCACCTGTTGCGACAGGACGACGAGGACGTGATGCGGTTTACGGAAACCATTGCCCGCATGAAGCAGGAAGTTCAGCATTGTCGCGTGTGCCACAACATCAGCGACAACGAGACGTGTCCCATCTGTAGCGACCCGCGTCGCGATGCGAGCATTATCTGTGTGGTGGAGAACATCCAGGACGTGATGGCGGTAGAGAATACGCAACAGTTCAACGGACTGTACCACGTGTTAGGTGGTGTGATATCGCCTATGGACGGCATTGCACCATCGGACCTTGAGATAGAGTCGCTGGTGGAGCGCGTCGCCGAGGGTGGGGTGAAGGAAGTCATCCTGGCGCTGAGCTCGACAATGGAGGGCGACACCACCAACTTCTACATCTTCCGCAAACTGGCGCCCTATACCGACGTGAAACTGAGCATCATAGCACGAGGCATCAGCGTGGGCGACGAACTGGAATATACGGACGAAGTGACGCTGGGTCGGTCAATACTTAACAGAACTATATTTGAAGGCAAATGAATAACGAAACGATACTGTTTATCCTGACTACTGTGATGGAGATTGCCACGCTGGCATGTGCTTATCTGGGGTTGCGACTGTTCAAGAAGAACAAATGGTTGCGACTGGCACTGATCGTCGTACCGCTGGTGGCTAACGCCATCCTGTATCTCATCTTCGAGACGACACCCTTCTTCTATCTGGGCGTCATCCTGTTACTTTGCATCCCGTTTGTATGGCCAAGAAAATCAGTGTAGTCATTGTCAGCTACAACGTCTGCCAACTGCTGGACGAATGTCTGGCGAGCGTGGAACGGGCCCTTGAGGGAATCGAGGGCGACATCTTCGTGGTGGACAACGACTCGTCGGACGGAACGGTGGCGACGCTGCAACCGAAGCATCCGCAGGTGCATTTCGTGGCCAACAAGGAGAACGTGGGCTTTGCCCGTGCCAACAACCAGGCCATCCGCCAGACGGATGCGGAATACGTACTGTTGCTGAATCCCGATACCGTCGTCTACGAACCGACCATCAAAGGCTGTCTGCAGTTTATGGACGAACATCCGCAGGCGGGTGGGGCAGGAGTGAGGATGCTGACGCGCGAAGGCACGCCGGCTCCTGAGTCACGACGCGC
>ONKX01000121.1 GCA_900318555.1 uncultured Prevotellaceae bacterium
TATTCATAAGAAAAAGATGAAGAGAATCTGTATATTAGCTTTTGCAGTTGTTTTTCCGCTGTTTCTTGCGGGGCAGCCACGTCTGGAACATCGCAGCAACAGCACGGCAAGGATTGTCGCCAACGGCAAGCCCATGCTGATGATTGGCGGCGAACTGGGCAATTCGTCAGCCTCTACGCCGGAGGATGTGAAACGAACCTTTTCGCATCTTTCCAAGATAGGACTCAACACCGTCCTCGCTCCCGTGTCGTGGGAACTCATCGAACCACAGGAGGGAACGTTCGACATGAGTTCGCTCGACGCCATCCTGACAGAAGCAAGGCGTAACGGATTGAAAGTCGTGCTACTGTGGTTTGGGGCTTGGAAGAACTCCATGAGTTGTTATGCCCCAGAATGGTTCAAGCGTGATGTGAAGCGCTTTCCGCGTGCCCATACCCCAGAAGGGAAACCAGTCGAGGAAGCCTCGTCGCTGAGCAGGAATGTGCTGGAGGCCGACAAGCGGGCCTTCTGCCGCATCATGGAACATCTGCGTGACCATGATGCTCAGGAGCAGACAGTCATCATGGTGCAGGTGGAGAATGAGATGGGTATGATAGAAGTGCCTCGCGACTATTCGGACGATGCCACGCGTATGTACCGCAGCGCTGTGCCACAGCAGCTGACGGCCTATCTGGCGAAACATCAGAAGTCGCTGCATCCTTACCTGAAAGAGAAACTGCAGCCGCAGGCAAAGGCTGGTGCCGATTGGGCGCAGCTGTTTGGTGATGACATCTATACGGAAGAGATTTTCCAGACATGGACCTACGCCACATATGTTGAGCAGATTGCCAAGGCTGGACGTGAGATTTATGACCTGCCGATGTATGTCAATGTGGCTCTCGACAGCCGAGGTCGCAAGCCCGGGCAATATCCATCAGGCGGTCCGTTGGCCCATCTCATAGACCTGTGGCATTGCGGAGCACCATCCATTGATGTGCTTGGTGTCGACATTTACGACAAGGGTATTAGGTCGTGGCTGTCAAAATACCATCTTCCCAACAATCCGCTTTTTGTGCCTGAGATACGGTTGGATGACAAGGATGCCATGTATGCTCTCTATGCTTTTGGTCATCACGGCGCAATGGGGTTCTGTCCGTTCAGCATCGAGGACTATCCGCTCACCTCAATATCCGCTGCCAACGACTGGAAGCAGATGGATCTCTCGCAGGACGACCAGCTCAACGCCTTCTCGTCTGTCGGCTCATCGCCATCTCCCCTTGTAGCATCTTATCAGTTGCTGCGTCAGGCAGAGCCGTTGATTCTTGAACGACAAGGCACAAAAGACATGGATGCCGTACTCCTCGATAACGAACAGCGGGAGGCAGAGGTCATCACTCCCGATGGCATACGCCTCACCATAAAGCACAGCTACACCCTCGGCTGGGAGCCCGGTGCCAAGGATGCAGAATGGCCCGAAGCAGCGTGCATCATCCTTCGCCTCGGCAAAGAGGATTATCTTGTCATCGGAAGCGGAGTGGTGGTGACATATTCTCCGGCAGAGTCATCTGCTACATGGCAGAAGGGCGACAAGCGCATCGGTTTGGCAAGATGTGAAGAAGTGGAGATGGTTGAAGGCAAGCAGCGCATCGTTCGCCACCTCAATGGCGACCAGACACATCAAGGCCGTCATGTCCGCATACCTGTCGGCATGTTCCAGATGCAGCATTTCAAATTGTACAGATATTGATTATAGGTAAAGCCTTGTCTTATTCATTTCTTATGTTTGCGACATGATTCAGCCGCCTCGTCAGCCCTTTGTCGCAAATCACTACCCCTGTCGCCACAACTTCACTCAAAAGACCGCCAAATATTTTCCTATCTCCCAAAACTGCCGTACCTTTGCATCGTCGATAAGACAAAAACGACATTAATTAATCAACAATATAAACATTAAAATTATTAAGATCATGAAACAGCAGAATTTGATGAGCGCACGCGCTCTTACAATGGAAGAGTTAGAGAATGTAAACGGTGGTCATCCTCGTATAAGAATGACAGGGCCAAAGGACGGTAAGAGGATGGAGCAATTTGTTGATTTCATAAAAACACTGTTTAAAGCTAAATAGAAACAATATTTAATATAACATTGAGACTAAACACAAGGCGTCCTGGAATCAAACTCCAGAACGCCTTTTTCAGTTTAGTACCCGATGCAGGATACGGTTCCCATCGCTGTCAGAATCGCCGTCGCAATAAGTTTCCTTCTTAGTCATACGCTTTAGATTTTAATGATCAGTAGAATGGGGGAGGGCCGGAGCCCTCGCCCCTAGAGGTTAATCGCTTTCTCGGTATTAATCCTGGTCAAGCCCATCATCCCCGTCACCGGGATTCTGCGGATCCCCACCCGTGTTGTCGCTGCCACCACCCGCGGTCTCTGAGCCTGTCGAAGAGCCACCACCTGCGGTCTCTGAGCCTGTCGAAGAGTCGCCCTCAGGATCCTCTACGGTGCCTGCGTCGGCAGAAGTCACACGCTTCACGATCTCACCGTTACGGTCATAGCAGGTGATCTGGATGGCGGTGTCGGCCAGCTCATCCTTCAGGTCCTGCGTCGGGGTGAAGATG
>ONKX01000119.1 GCA_900318555.1 uncultured Prevotellaceae bacterium
TAACGCCGATGGCCAGATCAATGAGAGTGACCGCTATTTCTACAAGAGCCCGGCAGCCGATGTGATTATGGGCTTCACCACCAAGTTCCTCTACAAGAACTGGGACCTGAGTGCAGCCTTCCACGCCTCACTGGGCAATTACGTCTATTACAACTATCTGTCGGACAAGGGTTCTATCAGCTCTTCCGGTCTGTATTCCAACAGTGCCTTTACCAACACCTTCCCCGAGGCTGTTGAACTGGGCTTCACCGGTATCGGAACTGAGTACTACCTCTCAGACTACTATGTACGCAACGCTTCTTACCTGAAGTGCTCTAACATCACGCTGGGCTACACATTCCCCAACTTGCTGAAGAACCATCTCAACGGCCGTATCTTCGCTACCGTTCAGAACCCGTTCATCATCACCAAGTACAAGGGACTCGATCCTGAGATTGCCGACGGTGTCGATAAGAACCCGTATCCGCGTCCTCGCAGCTTCCAGATTGGTCTGAGCCTGAATTTCTAAGAGACAGAATTAAGAATAACGTAAAAGAATTAAAGATTATGAGACATATATTTGCAAAAACGGCTGTAGCTGGTCTGCTCGTGCTGGGCATGACCTCCTGTGCCAATGACCTGAATATCTCATCTATCGACCCGCAGACCTCTACCTCCTACGAAGACATGCAGTTGCTGGCAAAGGTCTATGGTACCCTGGGCATGACAGGACAGAAGGGCCCTGATGGATCTGGTGATATTAGCAGCAACGAGGGTGAGTCAGGTTTCTACCGTACTACTTTCAATCTGGAGACCCTTCCCACCGATGAGTGTAACTGGGCTTGGCAGACCGATACCGACATCCCTCAGATTACAGGTATCAGCTGGAATGCCAACAGTAGCCGCACTCAGTGGGCTTATCAGCGCTTAGGCTTCAATGTGCTGCTTTGCAACTTCTATCTTCAGAACACCGCCGACAAGGCTGAGGATGCCAACTACAAATACTACCGTGCAGAGGTGCGCTTCCTTCGTGCACTCTACTATTGGTATTTCCTCGACCTCTGGCACAAGGCTCCATTCAAGGATGAGAATAACTCGATGAACGACCTGCCTGTAGAGAAAGTCGGCAAGGATCTCTACGACTGGCTCGACACTGAGCTGACAGCTATTGAAAGCGAAATGGCTCCTATGGGACAGTTCAACTCTGCTGCCGATTACGGTCGCGCCGATGCAGGTGCAGCCTATATGCTTCACGCTCGTCTGGCACTCAACGCCAAGGTCTATACCGACGGTGCAACGACTGACTACGACAAGGCTATCAGCTACTGCGACAAGCTTATTGCCGGCCCGTATGCACTGAGCAGCACTGCCAAGACCAATCCCACGAACGGTCTGACCTATAGTGGTTACGCACAGCTCTTCATGGCTGACAATGATATCAACACCGACGCGATGAAGGAGATTATCTTCCCAATCCGTCAGGACGGTGTGAAGACCCCGAACTACTCTACGGCCAACTATCTGGTAAGTTCCAGCCGTATTGCAGGTATGCCATACGCAGGTACGACCAACTGCTGGAGCTGTAACTACGCTCGCCCGAACCTCATTGAGAAGTTCTTCCCGAAGGATGATATCCCCATGCTGAATGATGAAAAAGGCGAAAAAGTAGACGCGTATAAAAAAGCTCACGGCATCGAAAAAGACTTCACTGAAGAACAAGTTATTGAAGCAGACAAAATCCTCGGTGGATCTACAATAGAAATTCTAGAAGCTGCGGATGATGATCGAGCTCTATTCTATGCTGGTGCTGGTGGTGGTAACCGCAAGCTGCGCACCGACAAGCTGAATAACTTCCTCGATGGTATCTCTATCGTGAAGTGGCAGAACATCCGCGTGGATGGTGGTACATGCAGCGATCCTCAGTTCCCGGATACAGATATTCCTCTGTTCCGTCTAGCCGAGGCTTACATGACTCGCGCAGAGGCTAAATGGCGTAGCGGCGATGCTACTGGCATCAATGACGTGAACACACTCCGTACTCGTGCCAATGCAGCGCCACTGACACAACTCACTGAGCAGGATCTGATCGACGAATGGTGCCGTGAGTTCTATATGGAAGGACGCCGCCGTTCTGACCTTATCCGCTTTGACATGTTCACTGGCAAGAAGTACAACTGGGCCTGGAAGGGTGGTGTTGCTGATGGTCAGGCTGTGGATAGCCACTTCAAGTTCTATCCCATCCCGATGGATGACATCAACAACAATAAGAATATGACCCAGAACGCAGGTTATTAATTTATCGCTAAATTGAAAAGAGTTATGAACAAGAA
>ONKX01000114.1:0-3166 GCA_900318555.1 uncultured Prevotellaceae bacterium
TTGAGATTACCTTTCAGAGCATCCGAGGGGATGGGGAACACGGTGGTGTGACCGTCTTTCTCATCGACCTTTTCCTGACTATCATCTCCGTCAAAGAGGCTCTCGTATTGACCGAAGCGTATGAGGTCTTGGCGTCGCCAGCCCTCCCAGCAGAGTTCGAGCAGTCGCTCGTCGAGGAGATTCTCGAATGTCAACTCGCGTAAGGGCATCTCGGCGCGAGCGCGCACATTATCGAAGAAGTTTTGTCCGGTTGCCTGATCGCCGTTGCGGAGATAGGCCTCTGCTTTCATCAGCAGTACGTCGGCATAACGGAAGAGCACGATGTCGTTGTCCATCAGTCTCCCCTCCTTTGTGGCGTTTTTGTCGATCTCGTATTTCTTCATGCGGGCTCCTGCCGTCTCAATGAACCGAGGGTCGATGATTTCCATTTTCACCTCCTCTGGATAGTAACGGAGAGGTTTGCCTGTACGGTCGGGTATGGGCTTGTTGTCTAAATCGACAACGTCGTTGGCCCAGTAGCAGTAGGCAAAACGCTTATCCTGCTCAGGCTTGCCATAGTCGAAGATTTCGAGTGTGCGGAGGGTAGCGCATGAGCCGTTCTTGCCAGTGAAACCGTAGGCAGCGGCATGACGGTAGTGGTAGGAGCGGAATATTGTCTGTTGCTGGGTACTATAGAGGTCCTTGTCCATGGGGATGGTCCAGATGTTCTCCTGCGACCGTTCGTTACGCACGATGAAGTTATTGGTGTATTCGTCTTCCAGTCGGTAGTGCATGAAAGACAACATACCACAGTAATAGATGGTAGCCTCCCAGGCGTTCATGGTCTTGTCGTTGACCTTGAACTCCATGTCGGAACCGTTGGGGCGCACGCCGTCGGTCCAGTCGTTGTCGCAATAGACCTCCGCATTGAGCATCAGCTTGGCAAGCACGAAATAGGCCACAGGCTTTGTGACTCTGCCATAATAGTCGCCTGCTTCATTACTGTGTTCATAAGAGAGGTCGGGCAGGGCAGCCTGCAACTCGTTGACGCAGAAGTCAAACACCTCCTTGCGTTTGGACTGCTGCACATCGTTCATCGAGATATCGTGAATGACAATGATGGGCACGTTGGCAAAGAGGTCGAGCAGATACCAGTAGTAGATGGCTCTGAGGGCACGTATCTCGGAGATGTATTCATTATAGCGGGTCTGCGAGATTAGATTGGCGTGTAGGCTGAGTTGCTCCATGGAGTAGTTGCAGAGGGTGATGACTTTGTAGAGGTAGAGCCATGAATTGTTAATCATTTCGTGACCGGCATCCCAGTCGTGGGTGTAAAGGTCTTGCCAGATGCCGCCGTCGAACCAGTCACCGCCGCGTGTGGGAATCATGGCTTCGTCGGAAGCGAAGGTCTGCAGGTCGTAGATTCCGCGACAGGTGCCCTGCAGTCCTTGACCGTCTTCATGTCCGCCGATGTAATTATAGAGGGTGGCGACGGTGTTCATGTAGAGTTCCTTGGCGTTGGGATAGGTTTCATCCTCAAGGATTCCGTCCTTGGGGTTCTCATCGAGGGAGCAGGAGACGGCTGTCAGTGATAATGCGATAAGCAGGGGATATATTTTCATGATTCAGGATGCTTAATGGGTTAGAACTTGATGCTGACACCCATGGTGTATGAACGATAGACAGGCATGATGTTCTTATCGTCGAGACCCAATGTGCTGTTGATGATGTTAGAATTGATGATGGGTGTCAGTCCACTGTAGCCAGTGATGGTAGCGAGGTTGTTGACGGATGCTGACAGGCGCAGTCCTTGCACGTACTTCGACTTCAGGGGTACGTTCCAGCCGACGGTCAGGTAGTCGATATTCACGTAGTCGCCGTTTTCTAGATAGTAGTCGCTGATGATCTGGCTGACAAACTTCTGCTCAGGTGCTCCTTTCGCGATGTTGTAGTTGGGCAGTGAGAGCAGGTTGTTATAGGTGAGAGCCGTACCGTTGTAGATCTTGTGTCCGAAGGCGCCGTTGACCTGCAATGTCACGTCCCAATGGCGATAGCGGAAGGCGAAGTTGGAACCCATCATAGCCTTTGGCATCGCCTGTCCACAGTCATAGCTCTCGTCGGTGACGTCGTAGAAGACGGTGCCGTCTTCAAGGGTTTCCATGCCTAGGAAATGAGGCAGGCGGAAGATGCCGATTTGCTCACCGACTCTCTGCTGTACGATACCGGATTTCCCATGGAAGCCTGCTCCCGTGAGTGAGGAGATGGTCATCGATTCTGGGGGCGTCAGGTATTGCCCGTTATACCAGCCATCGAGCGAGAGTAACTTGTTGCGGTCGAACGACCAGTTCATATTGATGGAGAGCACCATGTCGCGGGTGTGTAGCGGTGTGATGCCAAAACCGATTTCCAGTCCGCTGTTCTCCATTGCACCGAGGTTGGCTAACAACTTGTTGTAGGTGAATGGTGGCACGGGGACATTATAGACATAAAGCATGTCGGTGGTCTTCGAGCGGTAGTAGTCGACGGTCAGAGCCAGACGGTTTTCCCAGAGCGTGAGGTCGAGTCCGATGTTGAATGACTTCTTCACCTCCCATTTCAGGTCGGGGTTGGCGTTTCGGATGACACCTACTGTGGTGGCGATGGAGCCGTTGTAGGGCACGATGCCGTTGGGTTGCAGGAGCATCATGGAGTTGTAGGAGTCGATACCAGCTTGGCTACCCGATAGTCCGTAACCGATACGCAGCTTGGCATTAGTGACCTTGCTGATGACCCAGGCGCCGCTGACGGAGGGGAAGAAACCCCAGCGGTGGTTCTTACCGAATTTCGAAGAGGCGTCACCACGGGCATTGGCCGTCAGGGTGTATCTGTCAAAGAGTGTGTATTGGGCGCGCAGGAGCAGTGACTCCATGTGTGAGTCGGAATAGTAAGCATCAGTGCCGTCCCAGGGGCGGGCTGAACCTGCGGAGAGTTTCGTGGTGGTATAGAATCCGGAGACCTTTTGCTGCTCCGCCTCAATCAGCGCCATCAGGTTCAGGTCGCTGTACTTCATATCTTGGATATAGGTGAGTGAGGCATTACCGCGGAGGCTCTCATTCTTCCGATGGCCGCGATAGGCTTCGCCTCTGTTCCACACGCTGGTGGGGTAGTAGTGGGCAGTGCCGATGGAGTTGTAGGAGTAGGAGCCGAA
>ONKX01000114.1:3202-5423 GCA_900318555.1 uncultured Prevotellaceae bacterium
ATCTTCTGCAGTGATCCCACCATGCCGAGATCGACGGTCAGGCGGTTGTCGAAGGCCATCTGCGTGATGTCGAGCTTGGCGATGTAGTTACGGTTGCCTTTTGTCTTTATGACAGTGTTGTGCTGCATCATTCCGACGGAGGCACGGTAGTTGGCCGTCTCCGTTCCGCCGCCAAAGGCGATGTGGTGGTTCTGTACGAATCCTGTGCGCTCGATGACCTTGCCAAAGTCGGTATCGTAGCCCAGGTCGATGATGTCGAGCCCTCTGTCTCTTGCTGCCTGTCTGAATTCCTGGGCGTTGAGCATCTGCTGGCGCTTATAGACCGACTCAAAGCCGATGCTGCCGTCGTAGGAGATGTGGAAGGGCTGGCTCTTGCCCTTCTTCGTGGCCACCTCGATGACAGGCATCCTTCAGGATGGTGAAGCTCTCGATATCTGCGGGGTAGATGGTGGAGAGAACGGCCAGGTCGGCAGCTACACCGTCGATGATGACGAGCGGGTCGTTCTTACCCGTTAGTGAGGTGGTACCGCGCACGCGTACGGCAGAGACCATGGCCTCCTGGTTGTCACCTTGTGTCACCTGGACACCTGCTGCCTGTCATGTTTGCTTGTGCATAAGCGGTTGTCGAGACAAGGGTTGTTAGCAGAACTATCCAGAGCTTTTTATTCATATTTGCAAAAGACCTGATTTCGTCATTTGAGTCGTGTTATCGGGCAAAAGTAGCTTGCCTTTTTTCCAACGATGCCATTCCCAGAATATAGGGAATGGCATCGATGATGTTGTTTGAATCTATTATTTTGCGCCGCCGCCAAGTGCGATATAGAGTGCTATGACGGCTTCGGCTGCATCGTACATGTTCATGGCTGAGGCAAGTTGTGCGTCGAGCAGCGATTCCTGGGCTTTGAGCACTTCCAGGTAGCTGGCCTTACCATTGTCCATCAGCTCGTGAGTGCCTGTGTAGGCCTCATGGAGCACCTGTACCTGACGCTGGAAGAAATTGTGCTTCTCACGGGCGGCCATACAGTCGGCCATAGCCTCGTTCACTTCGTTACCGGCATTGATGACGGTCTGCACATACTTCTTCTGCAGGTCCTCCTCGGTGAGCATGGCTATCTTCTTGTTGGCAATCAGCTTGCCGCGTGCGAAGATGGGCTGCGTGAGCTGGGCCATAGCATTCAACAGCAACTTACCGGGATCGACGACGAGACCACCACCAGAGTTGGTCCATCCCGCACTTCCGCTGAGCGTGATGCTGGGGTAGAAGGCCGAACGTGCTGCTGCCGTATTGTAGAAAGCCTCCTCCATAGCGTGATTGGACATGCGGATGTCGGGACGGTTTTCCAGCATCTGGGCTGGAATGCCAATCTTCAGGTACTTCGTGTCAAACATGCGCTGTGCGGCATCGCCCATAGCCTCGGCATGATGCAGCGTGGAGCTGCCCCATTTCTGGCGGTTGATGTGCTGCGGGCTGATAGCCATCAGTTTGCAGATGGCATTCTCTACGGAACGGATATTGCGGCGGGTGTCGACAATCTGTGTCTTCACGCTGAGATAAGATGCTTCCATCTGATTGACGGCAGTGCTATAGGCCTTGCCGTTCTCCCAAAGTGCCTGTTCGGTCTCGAGAGACTCGTTCCACAGACTGTCGGTCTGCATGAGGATCTCCAGTTGACGGTCGAGCACCTGCAATAAGAAATACTGCTGAGCTGTGATGGAAACGAGGTTTGAACGTACGGCCTCCTCTTGCATCTGAGCCTGCAGGAGCACAGCCTTTGCTGCGCGCTTCTTGTTGGTGATCGAGCCGAACACATCGATATCCATCGATATCTGCAGTGGAAGGTTGTAGGTCTTCACGGCAGCACTCTTATCGAAGCTAGAGAGCGTACCCTGAGGCGCGATTGCCAGTGAGGGCAGGTAGGCCAACTTGGCAGCTGTCAGTGCAGCTTGGCTCTTCTCGACGGCAATGCGTGCAGAGTTGAGGTCGGTGTTATTGGCCAGCACTCGCTCAATGAGCTCCTGAAGCAGTGGGTCAGTGAAGAATTCGCGCCATGACATCTGGGCGATGCTCGTTTCGCTGGTTGCCGTCTTGATGCTCGCGTCGGTGCCGAAGGCATCAGCTGGCGTGTCGCTCTTTTGCTCGTACTTATTGTATATACCGCAACCCGTGAGCAGAAAACTCACGGCTGCAGTAACTAAGATATAACTTACTCTTTTCATGACT
>ONKX01000113.1 GCA_900318555.1 uncultured Prevotellaceae bacterium
GTTGTTGGGCAGTGCAGAGCTATAAGAAGAACAGTTGACTTTTCTTTTGGTAAGGGTAAAGTAAGATAGAGGAACCATCACTGACGAAGAATGAGCTCTCTTCGGTGGCAGGGCCTTTGATGGTGAGGGTGTTGGCCGAAGCACTGGCCTTGGCTTTCTCTACGCCTGGCACTTCCTCAACGGCACGTACTACGGCTGCCTCGCAATGACTGCAATGCATATCTTCGACCCTGTAAACCACAACGTCTGGGTCTGACGTTTCTTTGGAGGTAAATTTACTAAATAGTTTCATCATAAGAGCAAAAATTATTAATAGGGTTAATATTGTAGCGCAAACAAGCTCCTTTCGAAGCCTTCTCGTTTTTCAGGCCGATAGCTGTAGGGATGACGCCGCACGAACAAAGGGGTAGGGGAATACCCAAGAGTGCAGCCCAAACAACTGACAGCTTGTTATTCCGCGACAGATACTTGGCATAGAACTTCTGCGGCACGAATACATGCAGCACTCCTGCGATAAAGAATCCCAGCAACAGATAGGGAGCCATCTCGCATACAACATTCAGTAATGATAATAAGAAATTATTCATGTGGTTATTTTATTTTCTAACGACAATATTGTTTTCATACGCAGCTATTTTGATTTCCGCTGCAAAAATACAATAAAACTTCGAAACAAACAAATAGAACAAAAAAAATATAGGGGGCCCGCTTCTTAGCGGGCCCTATCTTTTAAAACATAAACACTTATTTTTTTTGTATTGTTCTCGTTTATTCGTATCTTTGCATGCGAAAACTCTTCATGGTGTAAAATTAGATTCAAGAAGATACGACATTTGTAATGTTTTAACAATGAAAAAAAAGACTATATTGACTTCGGCAGGTTATGTTACGATTCGGTTATCCAGACAAGTTTGGCGGTTCTCGCTGCTCCATAGCTTCATCCTCGCCATGCTCTGCGCCGTCATTTTGATGGGGTGTTCGACAGACAACGACGACAATCCGGCTGTCAGACCGGAGTACACGGGTGTTCCGCTGATTATTCTCGACACCGACATCGGCTCCTCCACCGACGACCTCTTCACGCTGCAGATGCTTCATTACTATCAGCGGCAGGGACGCTGCAAGTTGCTCGGCGTGATAGTGGACCGCGAGGGCGAGGAATGCGCTGCCTGTGCCGATGTGATGAACACCTTTTTTGGGAGTAGCGACCGAATGGGCGCAATAACCCCAATAAGCGACGTGCCCGTCGGTTTGGTGCGCGATGGCGTCAAGACCCCGACAGTATGGATCAACTACAAGGCTCTGCCTACCTACACGAAGGCCGATGGTACACCTATGTTCGCCCGCAGTATCGGCGACTACTCGGCACTGCCCGATGGCTGGCAGCTCTACCGCCGTCTGCTCGCCGCGCAGCCAGACCACTCGGTGAGCATCTGCTCCATCGGCTTCACTGTCTGCCTCGCCCAGTTGCTAGAGTCCGATGGCGACGCCTATTCCCCGCTGTCGGGCGTGGAACTGGTGCGACGCAAGGTGAAGTGCCTCTATATTCAAGGCGCCTCCTTCGGCTACTCTCCTGAGCCCGACTACAACTTCCTTCAGAGCATGAGCTTTGCCAAGACTTTCTTCCGCCTCTGGCCCTCTGACGTAGACATCATTTTCGACCCCATGGAGACGGGTAACAGCATCGAGTACCTGCCTGAGCAGGTTATCAGCGATGTCTCATGGACCGACTATCACCCCATCAAACAAGTCTATATGACCTGCAGCTGCGATACCGGTCAGAAGATGTGGGACCCGTTGACCGTCATTAACGCTGTGGAGGGCGACGACCTCTTCACGCTGACTGAGCGCGGCACCATGGTGCTCAATGACGACGGTAAGGTCATCTTCACCCCCTCGCCCACGGGTAACAGCCGCTTCCAAATGCCCGGCGACGATGCCTGGAACTCTGCCATGCTGGAGAAGATTCGCGACGTGAACAAGATACGTTAAGTAAGAATGGACAACCAGCAAGAAAGCCCGCAGTGCGGGCTTTCTTTAGTCTATCCGTGGTCGCTTAAAGCGAAATCGGTCCGTGACCCATACAGCTGGTCGTTGTGATGGCCGTCAGGAAGGCTGTGAGAGCGGCTACTACGACCTTCACCGCAATCTCAATAAAACGCTTCTTCATAACTTAACTTTTATCTATTATCTCTTAACTCTTAACTTGGAAGAGGCTGGGGCCTCAGCCCTTAGACATCAGCCCTCAGCCATCTTACATCTCACATCGCTAATCCTGTCCCATGCCGTCGTCGTTGCTCGACTTGGTGAACACTCGGCTGGCGACCTCACTGGACTGGCCATCCTTGATGGCGATAGCCTTGACGGTGGTCGTTGCGCTCAGCGTGAATGCCTCACTATACAGCGCGCTCTCAGCCGTAGGCACGGTGCCGTCGGTGGTGTAGTGGATCTCCGCGCCGTCAGGACCGCTCAGGCTCACCTGGGTGGAATCGGTGAACGAGGTGTTGCCACTGATGGTCGGAGTAGCCAGCGTCTGGTTCTGCGAACCGCCACCATTCGTGTTATTCGTGCCATTCGTGTTCGAACTACTGCCGCCACCGTTCTCGTTTTGGTTTTCGTTCTCGTTCTCGCCGTCCTCCACGTCTCCGCTGTCGCCGGAGGTGACGCGCTTCAGCACGTTGCCGTCCTCGTCCAGACAGGTGATCTGGATGCTGGTGTTCTTCAGCTCGTCCTTCACGTCCGTGTTGGGGGTGAAGATGATG
>ONKX01000115.1 GCA_900318555.1 uncultured Prevotellaceae bacterium
TGTATTAATCATTATAGCATACACACTTCCTTAGGAATCGTTCAGGCTTTAACATTCGCGAGTGCAAAGGTACTGTCATTTATGCCTGACAAACGAATTATCTTCCTGACATTTGTCTGACATTTGCCTGACAGGGCCTATTTCACATCTGATACACGCGGCTCATGCCGTCGGGTTCCATCGGGGCGATGGGTTGGCGAAGAAGAACGAGGTAGAAGCGGGGGAAGGTCTCGACGGGGGGATGGCTGGCGATGTAGCGGTCTATCTTCTGTCGGGCCTCGGTGCACAGGGCATCGTCGTTGCAGGGCACGAGACGGCTTTCATCGACAAAGGCGATATGCCAAAAGGCCATGTAGCCGATGACGTAATGCTCTACGGCTGCGGCCTTATCCTCCTCGATACTGGGGATGCAGGACGAAAGGGGCTGGCGAGCATTTTTACAAATGCCCACCACGGCCCAAGAGAGATTTATGTATTTAAAGTTATTCTGCATAGTTGTTGCGGTTTAGAAGCGGTTCTTTTCATCATTACCAGCGCCTGTGCCCTTGTACTTCGAGCGGGTGGTATTGAAACGATAGGTGGCGGTGAACTGAATATTTTGTGAGTCACTGTAGTTCCACTTATCGAAGGTCACGCTGTAGCCGTAGGTAATCATGGATTGGCGGGCTGTGCGGAATAGGTCGTTGGCGCGAAGTTGGAGATTCCAGCCTCCCACCTGACGCGATATGCCAAGATTGATTTGCCATGATGGTTTGAGGTGAACGTTTTCATAGTCGCCCGCTGTCCTGCCATTGACAGAGGCAAAGAGCGTGAACTGCTTACCGAGATTGACAAAATTCTCCCATCGCGGCTGTATCAGCGGCGTATTGAATGAACGTATGCCTTCCAACGTCTGCTGTTCGTAGTTCTGTTGATACAAGGATACTCGCCATGTTGGTGCCCATCGTCCAATCTTTGGCGAAAGTGCGAGGACGGCACTAATGGAGGTCAGGTGGTCGAGGTTTTGATATTGCAGTAAATTGATGGGGGAATCCTCCTCGTAGGCGGAATACAGATTTGTCATGTAGTCCTTGGTTCGCTTGTAGGAGAAAGAAGCATAGACCCATTTGTAGATGCCCGACAGGCTGATGTCATGTCGGATGGCAGGTTGAAGCAAGGGATTGCCAGCCTCATAGAGATAACGGGAATCGTATTGCACGAAGCTGCGCAATTGCCAGTAAGACGGGCGGCTGGTCTTCTCGGTGTATGCCAATGTAAACTTCGCCTTGCCGATAGGGAATGTGATGTCTGCATTAGGGAACAGACGGCTATAGGTACGGCTTTGTTCGGGTACAATCGCCCCAAAACTGTAATAGTCGGACGTGACATGCTCATAACGCAGACCAGCGCCAAACTCAACCTTTCCGACAGTCCATTCGTAGGAAAGGAAGCCCGCCGCCATCTGTTCTTTGATGTGGTCGTCGGTAGATGGCATGAACTGCTGTGAGGTGGTATAGTCATCGGCGCGGTCTGTATTCGTGTATTCGTAGCCACCTTCCAGCTTGCCCGTGGCGATGGGGTAAGTGAGAACGAGTTTCGACGCCCACATCTCGCTACGCTGGTTGCTATGGCTGTTCACGAATTGCTGAGACCTATCCACGTTAGTTTCGGTGATGTCCTGGTTCAGGCGGGTTGTCTTCTGGTAGTAGTCTGTGTTGAAGTCTATGCCCAGTTTTCCTGCTTTGCCGTTGTAGTAGGCATTCAGCAGATGGGAGAAAGGGTAGGTACGGTTTACCTCGGTTTCGTATTGCGTGTGCTCAATTTGCTCTCCATTCTTATAAACAGTCTCTGTCATGGGCCAGTTAGAGGAATGCCCGATGGCATCCTTGCCTGTATCATAGCGAACGCCTACGGAATGGTTGTCCGAAATTTGATAGTTTACGCCCAACGTTAAAGACAAAGTGTGATATTTGCTTTTTATCAACATGTTCTGAAGCTCCTGCCAGTAGTCTGCGGAAGTTTGCGACTGGTTGTTGCCCCGCTGTTCTTGATAGAGATGGCTGAAGCCGTGCGACACTTCGCCAAAGATGTCGAGGCCGTTCGTGCGATAGTTTAGGCTTACCTGTTCACTCGTAGAACCATAATGCCCCTGCTTTGCCCATAGTCTGCCAGAGCCGCTGAAGCCGTCGCCTGCTTTTTTGACGGTCTTGATGTGGATGACGGCACTGACGGTAGCCGAATATTTTGCGCCGGGATTGGTGTCGAGTTCAATGCTGGCAATATCCTTTGACGATAGACGGTCAAGCTCTGCAGTGCTGTGTAACAGTCTGCCATTGACATATATAAGCGGAGTTCCTTTGCCAATCACCTTGAAACTTCCATTGTTACCATCTACACCGGGCAACAATGCGATAACGTCGTTGGCCGTACCAGCCTCACTAAGCATCGTGCCCTGCACATTCACCGTCAGCCCGTGACCGCTCATCTGGTATTGTGGTCGTTCTCCCCTCACCGTCACATTTCCCAAGGTATAGGTGTCTGGCTGCATCCGTATTGTGCCGAGTTCTTTGGTGTTACATTGCCTGTAAATCGTCTTGTAACCGACAAAAGATATTCTTGCAAGAACGGGACGATGTTCGCAGGGAATGACGAAGAAACCGCTCTCGTTCGACACGCCACCGGTAATCAGCGTGGAGTCCTGGGGCGAGAGCAGGGCGATGTTGGCGTAGGCTACGGGCTGGCCTTGCTCGTCGAT
>ONKX01000112.1 GCA_900318555.1 uncultured Prevotellaceae bacterium
GGACGAGCTGAAGAACACCAGCATCCAGATTACCTGTCTGGACGAGGACGGCAACGTGCTGAAGCGCGTCACCTCCGGCGACAGCGGAGACGTGGAGGACGGCGAGAACGAGGGTTCGAACGAAAACGAAAACCAAAACGGTGGCGGTGATAGTTCGAACACGAATGGCACGAATAACACGAATGGTGGCGGCAACGGAGGCAACGACGACGACATGGGACAGGACTAAAACGTTGAACATTGAACGTTGAACATTGAACATTGTAAAGAGTTCGCCCCCTCGCGGGGCAACTCTTTTCAAATTGAAAATTGACAATTAATTCTTGAAACGTGAAACATGAAACTTGAAACCAAATTATGAAGAACAAGCGATTTTGGGATGTGCTGTTGAAGGTGATAGTAGCAGCCATCACGGCGGCCGCCACGGCCCTGGGAACATCACGGCGGCCGCCACGGCCCTGGGAACCACGTCATGTATGGGATTCGGACCGCTGTTTTAGACGAAGGCCGCGAGTAAGCGAGAACAATGCCAAATCGCATTTGAGCATTGTCGAGCGTGAGCGATGTGACAAGGGAGTCCCCTGTCACACCAATAATAAAAAAAAAGATGCCCTCCTGAGAAAACCGGGAGGGCATTTTTTATGGATGTTACTTACGCAATTACTTACGAATGAGCGTTGAACCGAGCTTGGCGAGCTGTACGGCATAGACACCCTTGTGGAGCCCCGCAAGACTGATCATACCACCCTGGACCTGAGTCTGAGCCACCACAACACCTTGCAGGTTGTAGAGCGTCACAGGCGTGCCATCTTCAGCGCCGTCAGCATAGAGGCAGTCACCAGCCACGCGGAAGGTGATATTGTCAGGCTGGTTGGTGCTGATGCCGTTGATGCCCGAGGGGTCATAGAGACCCAACACGTAGAGCAGGCCCTTGTAGGCATTCATCTTTCCAAAGCCGAAACGCTCGGGCTTAGCCTTCGTAAAGTCATCGTTATCGCTGGTCTTGGCACAGATATCCTTGATGTCGGCAGAAGTCAGCTTCCTGCCCTTGTCACGGGCGGCCTGCATCCAGAGGGCCACGATACCGGCAGATGCGGGTGTCGACATGGAGGTGCCGCTGGAAGAGCCCCACTGATAGGTGCGTGCAGACTTCTGGCCCTCAAACTGATGATCAAAAGCCTTCTGAGCCACAACCAAATAATCTTCGCCTTCATCTTCATAGAAGCTGTTGATGGCAGAATAGACACTCACGCCTGGCGTGCAGACATCGGGGTGCTTATGGCCTGCCAAGTCGGTGCCGAAACTTGAGAACTCGGCAATATCGCCTATGACCTTGCCAAATCTATTTTCCTTGGTTGTGCCATCAAGCTTTTTGTTCACGTTGTTGGCTGCCCAGGCACCTACAGAGACAGGCAGGCCCGTGGTATTCCAGTCACCCATGCTCACCTCGCTTGTTCCTTTGATAAAAATACCTTCATTTATCATCGTCGCATTATTATCGGCCCAGGCAAACACCTCAGCAGGCTCCTCGAGCGGTTTGACGTGCAGCGTCCAGCCATACGCCGGCATGCCAAGAAAAGTCTTGAACTGGGCAGTGGCAGTCTTGACGGTGATAAGCGTATATTTGAAAGTATTGTCAGAGGTATTGCTCTCCATAGCCGTTCCCTGACTTGATGCGAACTCGATACCTCCATCGAAATAATTGCTGACATTTTTCACAACATCCTCATAGGCCTGGCGTTCCTCAGGAGTGTATTTGCTCAGCGCGGCTTTTATTTGGTCGTTGATAGCCGAGATGATCTGAACGGTGTCGTTGGCTTGTTTTCCTGTGTTGATGGTTAGCGGACAGGCATACACCTCTTTATCGTCATGTATGTCATAGAAACCCATTCTTGCCTCAATAGGCTTGACAGACTTCACAAAAAAGTAAATAGACGATTGATTTCCCGACACTGCCACGTTGATCGAATCCCCCACGTTCACAGTACGGTGGATATAGATGCTGTCTTCGCCCTCGTTGCTGGCACAAAGCATCAGCACATTGTTCTTGGCGAACTCTCCAAGAAGCTGAGAGGTGGGGCTGGTGCCGTTATGCCATCCATCGTGTGCATTCATGCTGTAGCTTACCACCAGTTCCTTGTTGTTCTTCTCAGCGTAATGCTTCATGTAATCCAGAAAGTCGGATGTGGAATTGCTTACATCAACGATAGCCTCACCATCGCTGTCCTTGTCGGGCTGATCGGTACAGAGGATGAGCTCTGCATCGGGAGCCATACCACCCAACGTGTTGCCCGTAAGGCCGTTGACACCCTCGACGGGCGTGCCTGCGGCGATGTAGGCGCAGTGCGTGCCATGCGATTCGACGCCATTCTTTACCTTCAGGGTGTCAAGGATCACTTTGGAATCAGTCACGATGCCAGGCAGCAATTGTACCTGTGTAGAAGCCCCGGTATGGTCGGTCTTGGTGACGGTCACTTTCTCTTGTGGCACCTTGGTGTTGCCAGCCAAGTAGACAGCCTTGACGCGCAGATTGCCATCCTTATCCTTGAAGCCCGGGTGGGTATAGTCGAAGCCAGCGTCCATGACGCCGATAATCACATCCTTGCCCGTATAGGCCTGAGGCAGTTTTTCACCCTTGCCTGACTGCACCTCATCGACCTGTGTCACCTTACGCGAGGTATCAGTCTTCTTCACACCCTTCGCGGCCACATCGACGAGCAGCACGCCCTCTGTTTGAGCCATCGCCTCAATCTTGTCTGTAGGGATGGTTACAGCCACGCAGCGTCCATAGACACTATTCACCTCGGCGCCAAGGGTCTTCAGCTGTTCGGCAACAGCCACAGGACTGGCGTTGGTCTTACAGATGACAACGAACGATGCCTTAGGCATTTCCTTTCTATCGGCACGCGTCATAGCCTTATTCTTCTGATACTGCTGTTTCAGGGCATTGGCCTGGGCAGAAAAATCCCCTTGTGCACTGGCTGTGAGTCCAGTCACGAAGAGCAATAATGCGAGTAAAAACTGTTTCATGTTATCTTGTCTGTTAATAAATCGATCATCTTTAAATGAAACCCGCGCAACCCATTGATACCAATTAGTTACGCGGATTTATCAGCGGAGAGAGAGGTATCTCTCGCGGAAGGAGAGGCTCCCTATATTATTCCGTCTAACACACTGAGAACCAGCACCGTTAGCATTTGTCTCTATGTGGTTCGATTTCTCATCTGTAATTAATTTGTAATACTCTTCTTTTTCGGTCCTTTTCGTATGCAAAGTTACGAATAATTTTCGACATGTGTACCAAATGGAGCAAAAAATAACATTATTTATCTTTTGTCCGTTCCCTCTACCCTACCTCATGGTGATCATTGAGCAGATGTCAAGGGACAGAGTCCCCTGTCACACCAGTACAGCACCCGCAGTCAATGTCAAGGAGAGTGAAAAGGCCTATACGATGGAACTTGCAGCCCCTGGCATCAAGAAAGAATATTGCCGAGTGGCCGTCACCATGCCGAAAACCGAGCCGAAGCAGAAGGTCACCAAGGCCATCGAGGTATCATAAAGTGATTCCACTTCAAAACAGCAAGGCCCCGACCTGCAGGAATGCAAGCCGGGGTTTATTTTGGAATTATATTGTAATCAGCGAATTCTGGTATAAAGAAGTAACTTTGCAACCGAGTTGCGAAAGTCTTGCCGTACCTTTGCAGCATGGTTATGGATTTACAAGGTTTCCTCACATCGCTCTTGAACGTGGTCTGCGAGATGGCTCCCTACCTGTTGCTGGGATTCTTCATCGCAGGGGTGCTGCACGTATTCGTGCCGCAGAAGTTCTATGCCAATTATCTTTCGCGGAATAACAAGTTATCGGTGCTATGGGCGGCGCTGTTGGGCATACCTTTGCCACCCATTGCTTCGTTTCTCATCGCCACGCCTCAGACAGGCATCGATTCCATTCTGGCTACGTTCTCGCTGATGGGACTGGGCTTTGCCATTATCCGTCCTACGGCAGCGCTTATCACGGGTGTTTGTGGAGGACTGCTGGTAAACCGTCTGGTTCGTGAGGATGACGTGAAGGAGGATGTGTCCGCTTCATGCCAAGTAGAAAGCGGAAACAGGATTTGGCGTGTATTGAAGTATGCCTATTATGATATGCTTCGCGACATAGGCCTGCGACTGCTTATCGGACTTGTTGTTGCGGCATTGATTCAGGTGGCTGTGCCTGATGAGTTTTTCCTCTCCTTCGGCAGTCAGCCGTTGCTACAGATGCTGGTGATACTGGTCATCGCTGTGCCGATGTATATCTGTTCGACAGGTAGCATCCCCGTGGCAGCAGCCCTGATGATGAAAGGACTCTCGCCAGGTGCGGCACTGGTGATGTTGATGGCCGGGCCTGCCGTCAACCTCGCCTCTATCCTCGTGGTTCATAAGTCGATGGGACGCCGCTTCACCACAATCTATCTGATGACCATCGTGGGCTTTGCAATCCTCTTTGGACTATTGCTCAATTCCACGGGAATCGACTTCTCCGTCGCTGCCCAAGATGCTTGCTGCATGAGCACATCCGCCTTGCCAAGTCCGTTCAAGATTATTTGCGCCACAGTATTAACATTATTAATAATATTTGCTCTTATGATGAAGTTTTTCAGCAAGTTTACCGCCCAAAAGCCGTCAGACCCAGACGTGACCGTTTACCGTGTCGAGGACATGCATTGCAGTCATTGCGAGGCAGCCGTAGTCCGTGCCGTCGAGAATCTGCCTGGCGTAGAGAAAGCCAAGGCCAGTGCCTCTGCCAACACCCTCACCATCAAAGGCCCCGCCACAGAAGAGTCTATCCGTAAAGCTGTTGAGGGTATCGGATATACGTTCAAGGGACGGAGCAGCGAGAGCCGTTAAGCTCGCTTAAACGGCCGAGTCGTGACGGAGCTCGACATAGTCAAAGGAAAGGCTTGATATAATTAATCAAAGCTCCGACCTGCAGTTAGCAAGCCGGAGCATCTTTTGGAATTATATGGAATGGCTTACGCCACGAATTGCTTGATGTTGCGGGCTGAAGTCTTGACTATGCCAGGGGACTCTTACCTTTGCATCCGGTTATAGAGATTATTCCATTTTCATGAAATAATTCTTGCAGATGGATGCAATACGGTTTAAGTTTTGTAGCTTTGCTAGAGATTTATGCCGTTGGGGGTGAGAAGTCAGGTA
>ONKX01000111.1 GCA_900318555.1 uncultured Prevotellaceae bacterium
CCTCACGCAGTTTCTTCATCGCCGACTTCACCTCTCTGGTGTGCGGCGAATAAATACGGGCCAACTCCCGTTTCAGATATTCACGATCTTCTATCATAATACTTTCTTTATTTCACTCTTCACTATTAACTACCCCCTAAATCTCTGCCACATTGCCACATTAAAATAGAAAAATCTCGCGCGTACCGTACAGGGGCGTGCGCGGTACGCACGGAGATCTTCAGAATAATGTGGCATTTGTGGCGTCATCACCCTCACCGCCATAGACGGCATAGATCTCCTCCATCGTCAGCGCACAGGTATCCTCCACGGCCTCCAGGGCCCGGAGCCGACGGTTGGCCTGTATCTCCTCCGGCTTGTAGGCTATCACCTTGAAGTCGCGCAGATTGCCCGATCGGCCGTTCACGAAGCCTAGCTTGCGCATGATGCGCCCCAGCTTGTTCTCCGACAGGTCGAGCCGCAGGCTGCCCGAGATGGTCTGCATGATGTCCCCCGAGGACACGAACTCGCCAGCCTCCCCGCCCTTCGGCACCCGGTAGTGGGTCAGGATCAGGTCGTGCTCGTACTGCGGCACCTCGAAACGCTCGTTGTGCCGGCTCTGGAGCTCCGTCTCCGGCCCTTCCTCAAACCAGTAGCGGAAGCCCCTCAGGTAGAGGGCGTAGGCCTGTGCGAAGATGGCATCGCAGTCGAAGGGATGGTCGCGCGGCGAGCTGATGCGCTCTACCTCGAACGGCAGCCAGCGGCGCGTGCCCGTCACGTCGTTGATGAACTGCACGTTGTTGCCCGTACCGCAGTAGCTGGCGATATGCTTGCGGCGCTCGCTGGCATGGGCGTACGGCTTGCGCTCGTCGGTCACCCGCGTGGTGACGGCCCACTTCAGGCGGTTCATCTCCGGTGACTTCATCGCATCCAGCTCCTCACAGCAGATCAGGCCGTAGTACGACAGCTTCAGCACCTCGTCCTTCGTCATCTGCCCGAAGCTGGTGTTTGAATGGAAATACGACTCCAGGGCCGGGGGCAGCAGCGCGTTGAACCAGGTGGTCTTGTAGCTGCCCTGACGCCCGATGAGCACCAGGATCACCTCGTTTACCACCTTGTCGTCGATCCATCCCGCCACCATGCCCACCAGCCACTTGCGCAGCCAGAGGTAGAACAGCAGCTGCTCCTCGGTGCCGCCACGGACCGTGACCGTCATCGACAGGTCGAGGATCGGGTTGCTCTCCCCGTCCCACGGCGGCAGACGGTTCAGGTAGCTGAGAAACGGGTTGTAGAGCGGCGAGAAGTCGGAATTGATCACGCTCCAGACGTTCTTCTGGCTTGTCTTCTTCACGCTGCCGATCATGCCCCAGAGAGTATCAACGAGCCGGTCGTTGGTGACATGCCACTCGGTGGCCGAGCGCCACTCGTCGAGCGGCGACGCACCCGTCGGATAGACCATCTGCAGGGCCTCGAACTCATCCTTCTCCGGCACCCGGAACTCCGTCTTGCCCGTCACCACGTTATACCGCAGCAGCAGGTGCTCCTTCAGGAACTGCCTGATGTCCTCCGGCGTGGCGATCGTCTCCTGCCACGGCTGCTTGTGCTCCTTAGCCTCGCCGTCTTCAGTTGCTTTCTTCTTACTCATTGCCATCTATAAACTATAAACAAAAACACCGCCGCAAAGATACGGCAACAAACCGAGTAATACAAAAGAATCCATAACGCCATGTACACCGAAAGGGTACAAGTGTACAGCAAAATGAAAAATAATCAGCCGATTATTTGGCGGATTTGGGAATAATGTGTAAATTTGCACCGTCATATATTTACATCCTTAATTTAGATAATATGGAAACAACAATTAAAAAAAACCGCGAAGAGGTAAGAGCCGCATTCCGGGAAATGATGCGCAAGAAACATGAGCGTATTCAGGAATCAAGAGAGAATTTGGAGTTAATGTACCAACAGGGACTGTTCAACTATTAGTCGGCAGCCCCTTTGAATCTTTATACTATGAACGCTCTCAGATTGGAAAACATCAATCTGCACTCACCCTATAGGGTATGGCAGACACAAGAAGATAGTCATTACTACTTTCAGACAGATACTGGTATCCAGTATGATATTGTCTTTGCACCTGACACCTCAATTATCAACAGTGGTGCCTACACAATTGACATTATCAATCGTCAGCACGTGGCCTCGCCTGTCGACATGAAGCTAAGGCAGACTATTATAGCAATTATCGAAGAATTCTTTGAAGCAAACGGCAACGAGGCGATGCTTTATATTACAGAAACAGGCGATGGGAAGCAGATGTTCCGCAATCGCCTGTTCGTAAGGTGGTTTAATCAGTATAGCCATCACGATAAGTACATCATCAGGACTGCCGAGGGGAAGATGGATGGCCAGGACAATTTTATAGCAATTTTTGTCCGTAAGGCTAACCCACATGCTCAATATGTAATTGAGGTGTTCGAGCTTGTCACCGCTATACTTTTTGACCAACCTGATCAGCCATAGCCAGTCTATGGCCGTTCTTGGCGGTACTTTTTAAGTTGCCGATAGAGCGTGTCATAACTTTGGCTTAGATTGGAATGGTCAGCCAGATAGCTGGCCAGTTGACTCAGTGGCACTTGCAGGGCACCGAGGCCATCTAGATCAAGCAAGTCGTAATAAACACGGTTAGAATAGATACGCTTTCTGTCGAATTCGAAATGCGTCATGGCGAGGGCATCCACCGACGCGTCGTCATTGATGAGATAAGGTCTCCACAACTCGATGACCTTCCTCAGCTCACCGTGGAAATTATCACGAAACAGGGCCGACAGCGGTGTGTCTTTCTCGAAAATGGGAGCTGCCGACGGCTGATCATCCGCAACCACATTATTTTGAAATGCCTTAACCCACTTATCACCATAGATGTACTGGTTATCCACATGATCCACGTGGAGGCTGCCTTTTTCATAGATATTGATGACTGTGCTGCCTTGGTGATCTTTGCAGTTGCTCCAGCAGTACGTTCACCATCTTCAGGACATCGGCGGGCAGCAAGTCGCCGAGCCCTCCCAGACTATCTGGGATGTCTTCATTTTGATTCATATTCACGCTTTCCTCAAAAATTAACCAATATAATGATTTGGGAGAAAAACGGAGAATACGTGGGTTAATTGGAATTCTCAACATATCTTTCTCAGGTCCGCTAATACCTATCTGCGTATGCTGATACAGCCAATGCCCACGTCTCCGTATGGGACGTGAGCTGGCAGCATCTTCGCAGATAAATCTTAATTGAATTAGCGGTTCGAGAAAGATCATCACATCTTCGCAGATAAATCTTAATTGAATTAGCGGTTCGAGAAAGATCATCAAGAAGCTGCGATGCTCTTGGGCGCAAAGTTACTCCAATTCTTTGAAACACCCAAATCTTTTGCCGATTTTTTATGGACTCATGCTGTTTTGATACTAAATGATATTAAATGGTGAGATTAAAAAGGCGCAATAGCCTCACGGTCGTGCGCCTTGGTTTTGTTCTTAACTTTTTGTGCCGCTTTCCCCTCACGGGGTCTGACGCGCACTTTACTAACTATAAAACTGTACCATTGATAGATGGCCAGTATGGTTCATACCTAAATTACGAGTTTGAGAAAATGCACCTTATCGTCAGTGATCTTTATGATATATGTTCCTTTTTCCAGCTGACGAAAGTTCAATTGCCTTTCTGCATCCACTCGCGCAATGGCAACATCGTGGAAGTCTTTTTTATAGAGAACTTTCCTTTCTGCATTCTGTATCTCAACACTTTTGATAGCCGACTTGCTTGAATAGTTTGTTTTCTTTCTTAATGACATAGAGTTTCTAGATGCGTTAAGCAAAAGACTATAAGAATTCTGATCGAAAACAATATATGGAATTGTAAATGGGTCTCCCTCTCCATAACCATTATCA
>ONKX01000110.1 GCA_900318555.1 uncultured Prevotellaceae bacterium
GGGTGCTTCTGGCATGGACACAACGTGAGCCTCACCCCCGACCCCAGCCTCACCCCTAACCCCTCTCCAAAGGGCGAGGGGGACTCTAAGGGCGAGGGGAGTGAATACATTGTGAACTCAGAGTGTTGCAAGATTCCGAAGACGAACAGGGAGTTCTGGGTGGCGAAGATTCAGAGGAACAAGGAACGTGATAAGGAGGAACAGCGCAAGTTGGCTGAAATGGGCTGGCATTGCATCACGGTTTGGGAATGTGAGTTGAAGCCATCGAAACGCGAAGATACGTTGGAGTCGTTGGCGTTTACACTAAACCACATTTGGTTGCAGGATCATGGTGCAAAGACGATTCCCTATCCCCAATTGGAGGAAGAAGATGTGCAGATGCCAATGGCTGCAGAAGAATAAACTAAAAGCGTAACGACTATGGCATACAAACCTTGGGAAGTTCAGGAAAATCTCTGGACGTAATCCATAGAAAAAGAATGAAAAATTTGGAACTTTAAGAATTAGTTCGTATATTTGCACCAAAGTTAAGAAGATTTGTATGGAACAGCAGACGGATATACGATGGATTCAACGGTATGCTAACTTTCATAAGGCATGCAGCAGGCTTGTGGCTGTGACTGAGGCTGACAGGTTCATGGACGATTTGTCTGAACTTGAAATCGAGGGGCTTGTGCAGCGTTTCGAATATACCTTCGAATTGGCGTGGAAAGTGCTGCAAGACCTGTTGATATATAAGGGTTACGAATTTATGATGGGTCCCAATGGCACGTTGAAGATGGCTTTTGACGACGGTCTTATTGCTGATCATGATGGCTGGCGGAAAATGGCCAAGTCGCGTAACACGCTGAGTCATGTGTACGACGAAGAAGAGGTATTGCCAATCGTCAAATTGATATACAGCGACTATGCTCCTCTCTTGAAGAAATTGGATGAAGAACTGAATATTTTATCACAAGATAGTAATTATAAGCAGGCATGAAGTTTGGGCTTAGCGATACGGTGATTAAGGAACTGCAGGATGTCTTTCGTCGTTATGCGAACATTGAGAAGGTTCTGATCTTTGGCTCCAGATCAAAGGGGAATTACCGTGCAGGCTCGGATATTGACTTAGCTGTAATAGGTAAGGACATTGACTATAACCAACTACTCAATATCCTTTGTGAGATAGACGATTTGGAACTTCTCTATTCCGTTGACCTGTTGGATTATCAGAAGAAAAAGGGTACGCCCATCGGTGACCATATCGACAGAGTAGGTCAGATTTTCTACGAGGCAGCATAGCGTATTTTGTATTCATGAAACGATTGGAGAAAATTCGTAAGATTGCAGCAATATTCTAAGTATGAAAACAAAACATGTACAATATCAGACTCAGGGCACTTGTTCGCAATCAATGGAAACCTGCAGGGCATCAGCCAGCTGGTGAGAGGTCAGAAGATTGACGATGTGATTCGTCGGTTGGACGGCATTCGCTGTGGTATCAAGAACACATCGTGTCCTGACCAGTTGTGTCGTGCACTGGAACAGCTGAAGCAGGCTCCGCTAACGGGCGAGTGACCTTGCCTGATTCCGCTCAGAAATTGATGCCGATGATGATGAAACAGTTCATATTATCATTTGCAGGAAAGATCATCACCTGCTGCTTGCTATTATTGTCCCTGAATGCGACTGCACAGGAGCAAGAGACTACAGACAGCGTAAGTACGCAGGAAAGTAAATCGAAGCTGAAGGCGCGACTTCACCAGGTGCAGCAATATCTGGACGACAAAGCAAGGAAGAAGGTGGATTCGAACTACATCGAAGTGCCCGAAAAGCCCTGGATGGTCGTCCTGCGTTATAATGCAAGCGTGTTCGACGTGGACTACAGCAACAGCGCAGGCAGTCCGTCGGCGGGTGACGGCGTCGACTGGGAGATGTGCTTTGAGCCGCCATTGGCATCTTCCATTGGTGTGTGGGCAGGCTATCGTGGTACGGGAATAGCTATTTCGAAGTCTCTCCACAGAAAAAGGGGAACGACGTTCTCCTTCAGCACCACTGGGGCAAAATACGGGGTCAACCTCCGGCTGAGGGGATTTGACATTGACGAAGTGACGCTCACCTCAACCGTCTATGATGGCGACAAGGTGATAAATGAAAAGGAAAATGGGCAATTATATGCTCCCGCAAGCATTGCCTCGCTATACTTAAACGGCTACTACGTGTTCAACGGGCGCCGCTACTCACAGGCTGCGGCCTACAACCAGTCCGTCATCCAGCGTCGCTCTGCAGGATCGTTGCTCGTAGGAGCCACGTGGTATATGTCGGCCTTCGACTTTTCGGATGACAAAAACTCCGTATTGATACTCCTAAGCCATAACATCGGCCGCGTCAAACTGCTTCAAGGCAACATCGGTGTCGGCTACGGCTACAACTGGGTGCCCCTGCGCGGCCTTGTCGTCAACGCCATGGCCATGCCGACTCTCAGCTTCTACAACCGCGTGAAGGTTTACAACTACGACTGCAACTATGTGATAGCGGAGGACGACGGGAAGTCTGCCGAGTATGGGGACTGGAACCCAGAAACGCACACGTGGGCCAACGGAAAGACGCATAAGCCCCTGCTTGATGACATCAACGATCCTACGTGGCGTGAAAAAGTTGACAGCTGGGAGATAGGTTCTGAGGACGAATACAGCATGCTTAGGCTCAATGTTGACCTGCGACTCGGCATAGCCTACAACTGGAGCAACTATTTCATCGGAGTTCAGGCGCAGTTCAATAACTTCAACTATAAGAAAGACCAATGTAAGGTCAACCTCTTCGACGCATACGGCCGCGTGTCGTTTGGCGTGAGACTATAGAGGTAGTCATATTGGACACCACAGCCCACCTTGATACCTCCGTCGAAGCGTTTGAAGCCGACGTCGTCGAAGGAGCTGTAGGCATGACGATTGCCAAAGTCCTTGATTATAACGGGCTGCCTCGGTAGCGGTGGCAGTGTGTATGCCACTGATGGCAGTGGGGTCGTAGTCGGCCACCTTGACCTTGGCCACGTTGGCTACGCTGCCATCGCTGGCGATGAGGACGGCAATGACATAGATCTGATCCATCTGCAAGGCATTCTTCAGCTTAGCATAGGTGGGGAGATTCAGCGTATAGCTCACTTCCGCGTTTTCACCGGCTGTAAGGGTCTGGGCAGATATTTGGTTAGAGCCGCTGACGTATGAGCTGGCAATGGCAACGTCGTTGAAGGTGTATCCCTGAATAGGATTGGTGCCATATTTTCCACCACTGCAGACGTCTGCAAATTCTTCTCCCACTTGTGACGCAGTATACTGAGCATAGTAGTTGGTCTGATTCCAGTCTTTTCCCGAGCCTTTCAGGCCATCGGCAATCAGTACAAACTCCAATTTGTAGGTTCCGTCGAACAACGGACTGAATTTGGCATTGGCATCAACCTTGGTATTCGTTTCGTCGAAAGTACCGCTAACCTGTAAGTTGGCCATTGCAGGAATGGCAAGTGCTGCCTCCAGATCCAGCAGGACATCACTATCTGAGCCGTAATAGGGGTCAACCACTTCACCGCGATTGATGCGTGCAGAGGGGGCACCATTCATACCATGTTTAGCGTAGCTGTTACGGTCAATATACATGGCGTCGGAAGACTGATTGCTATACTGATGGATGGCGACACCGGCGAAACGATTGCCAAAGGCTGCACGCATTTTTGCCATTGGACACCAGCCACAGCCTGTACCGGTATACTGCTCTACCAACGCACTACGGCTGATGATTTCGCTAAGTGAATACAATGTGAAAGATGCCGTCTTGTCATCAGCGTTGTTGTCGTTGCCATTGACCTTGGTGATGGTCAGGGTCTTGTTCTTGATGCTTTGTTCTGATTCTGCGGGAATGACCGTTCCTATATAACCTCTTGAGTAAGCAGGAATGGCAGGGTTAATATCGGCATGGAATTCCTGACCGTCATTACCGATGACGAAATTGATGCTGCTGACAGGTGAGACACCCTGATTGTCAATCTTAATTGTTGCTGTAGCATTGTTGCTGACTTCAGCATAGACAGAGCCGAAGTCACGGGGAGTCACGATATTATCTGCAAACGAATCGCCTTCAAGTAAAACGTGCAGGAACAGATAACCGAAATTAGAACTCTCGTCACTCCAATTTGGAACAGTATTGTCTGCCTTGATAAGCAATGTGTTGCTACTGCTGCTCTCTGGCTCTAACAAAATGGGGTATCCGTCTGCGCTGTATTGTACCTTGGAGATCGTGAATGAATAGCCCACATAGACACCTTCAGCCGGAATAGCGTAGGGTTCATTGAGTGGCACCTCAATGTTCAAACTGCCTAACTCGCTCTGTGGAACGTCAACAACCTGCAAGCAGTTAGTTGCATTGATGGTTGTCGGTTTCGATTTGGCAATCCATACTTTTGCATCCTTGGCATTGGGGGAAACCAATCCGAAACGGACAGCATGGATGGTCTTGCCACCTGCTACAGAATGATTGCCGGGGATGAAGATGGCGCAGTGGTAGGTGTCAGCTTGGCCTACTCCGACTCCGGTTAATTCGTTTGTGCTACCAGCATAACCCCACCAAGTCTGATTTGCTCCTGGTTGGATGGCGGCGCGCTGGGTTCTTAACGCAGTTGTAGTGAACTTGACAGGTGCTTTCTGGAACACTTGTGCCTGCATGCTCAGCACACCTACTGTGGCGAACATGGCGATAAGGGTAAAAATCTTTCTCATAAGCTAATATTATTTAGTGAATGACTTAACGATTCTTCCGTCTGACAAACGGGTGATAGTGAAACCTTGATGGCTGTTCGTTGCAGGCTGGCCCTGAAGGGTGTAACGTTCCGAAACGGTTGCCTCGGTGCTAAAGGCACTGACGTGGGACGGGTCAGCATATACGAAGGTAACCTGAATGGCAGGACCATCGGCAATCTTTGTGCCAATGGCATTCAGTACGTCAATGGCCAACGTGACCTTGCACGTGCCGTAAGCTTCTGGAGACCATTCGCACTGCAGGTCGCGCACCTCGCCAGCAGTCATCTCGCCCTTTGTGGTTACAAAGGAACCTGTTGTGTTTTTGGTGATACAGCTTGACGGGAAACAGATTTGGAACATTCCGTTGTCAAGGGTCTCAATCTGGTAGCTGATGCGCACCGAGGCCTTGGAGTCCGACGTGTTCTTGACGGAAAGTCCGGTACTGATGAAATTGCCCATGATTTCGTCCTCTGTCAGTTCGCTGACAGTGAGCGATGTACCATTAGCTACCGTATTGCCGCCCTTGTCGACAAACTGAAACGTTGAGCTGTCCTGTGCTACAGCACACAGCGTGCTTAACAGGGTAAACAGAAATAGAGTAAAAAGTTTCTTCATACGCATATATTTTATATTTCAATTTTTCGGACTTGCAGGACGCCTTGGTCGTTGTAGAGGAAGGCGATGATGGCGAGATCGTCGATTTTCCATTCGGCAGGGACTTTTAGCGTGTAGTTTCCTGTGACGGAATGCTTACCTTCCTTTACCGTCATTTCCTCGCCCCATGCACCGTTGAGGGCGGTGCGGAAGACGTGCTGATGGAGATACGTGTCGTTGCGCGAACCATCAGGCATCAACTGAAAAGCCGTTACGCTGTCCTCGACGACCCACAGTTGCAGGTGTCCTGAGATGGTGCCTTCGACGCCCTCGACGTCAGCACGGACGGTCAGTTCGTCGTGGTTACGCTGTACAGCGATATCGATGGACACTGGAGCAGATTTCTGCAGCTCTTCTCGGATGCGGGTGTTCCATGTAGTATATTCCGTGGGAAGTCCGCGATTGACGAGTCCTACGGGTTGGTATTCCAGGTTCCAGTGGTTGTAGTATTCGTCACCTGTATCGGTGCTCAGACCAAGAAACTTCGCATTGGTATGGAAACCCAGCGGACCGCTATGGATGGCAACAGCAATGATGGTATCAGCACCGTACTGCTGCTGTAGTGCATGGATTTCGTCGTTGGCCTTCGGACAGTTGACACAGCGCTGGCCCGTGAAGTCCTCGAGCAACACACAGCGAGACACACTATTATTGGGGATTGTCGGCTCCACATAGATGAGGCGGTCGCCTTCGTCGATATGGCTGCAGGCTACGAATGCCAGTGTGGCAAGTGCTGTGAGGATATATGTCTTGACGTTCATGAGCAATCGTTTTTAGAAGTTATAATTGTACGACAGGGTGACACCTTTGCTGGCAGGAACATAGCGGCAGACACCACCTGCGCAGTTGTAGCCTGCACGTGTACGGCCATAGCCTAGCTGCAGGCGATGGGCGCCAGTGCTGAAAGCCACACCACCCTGATAGTAGTGGGTGTGGGGTTCGCCCGCATTATACATATCGCCTGCGGAGAGCATCCAATGGGGCGCCAGCGACAGTTCCAACAGCCCGTAGAGCCAATCGCCCTGATCGTCGGCAGTGGTCAGATACTGTACCTCGGCACGCAGGGCGGTCTTCGAAGCCAGCTGGTATTTACCGTCGGCAATGAAGATGTTGCTACGCACCATACCGCCTTCGCCTTCGACAACGGTTTTGTTGTAACGCTGGTTCATGTACATCAGCGTCAGACGGAAGTCCTTGGTCCAGCGACGTGTCAGTTGGACGTCG
>ONKX01000109.1 GCA_900318555.1 uncultured Prevotellaceae bacterium
GGCTATCCCGTTGAGCAGTCTATCTGCCTGCACTATGGTGTAAAGGATGACCTGTCTTCTTTCGAAGGCAACTATGAGTTGAATCGTGAGTTCTCATTATTAGTGACCTCATATAATGCCAATGACGATGTACTCGACACCCAGACTATCAGTGACGAATACACCGAAAGTGTGACTGGTGGTGATGAGACTGATCTTGCAATGACGGAAAAACTGTCTTATGTCGAATTGCATGCCAGCGTAGCCGAGGATGGTACAATTACCCTCAGCAAGGCTAATAAGATGCATCCAGAAAAGAGCGGCATTGACTGGTAATCGCTAACCCCTTGCCGACGCTACTTGCCGCCGAGGGTGTCAAAACCTCGGCGACAATTCATACAAAAAACTATAAGTGTTTGATGACATGAAAAAGATTATGCGCTCGACCTTTGGTCGCTTGTTTAACAAGAATTGGATGCTCGCCGCCATTCTGATTTGCGGCGCAAGTGTGTTCACATCGTGTACAAACGGCAATGGTGACAATCCCGTTGTGCCCGTTGAGCCCGACCTCAACGTGGCTGAAAAGATTATCGGGAAGTGGATGGTGGCAGAAATGGACGGGCTGCCCGTACCTACCAACCAGAAGGTGGTGCAGACATTCCTCTCAGCGACAAAAGTGACGGAGAGCCTCTCGCGGACAAACTACTCCGACGACACCGACAAATGGCATACCTCGCTGGAGGGCACCTGCTCGATTGAAGGTAGTACAGTGACTATAACGTTCCTGCCCGAGGACGGAGTAACAACCACCTGCATTCTGAACGTCCAATCCATCACCTCGACCGAGATGGTGGCATCCACTAAGCGAACCACCATAGACAACGGGCGCACCGTCCATGAGCTGGAGACGAAGTTACGCATGGTAAAGGTAGGCGCCGACTACAGCGCCGACATCATCGGCATGTGGGAAGGACGTATGACCAGCGAACAGTCGGTATACGGCGACGTTGAAGACCACCGCTGGGAATACATGACGGACGGCTCCTTCAACTACTTCCACAAAGTGGACGGCCAGTGGCAGATAAGCGACGACGACTACGCTGAGTATTTCGTAGCAGGCAATCTGCTCTGCACCCGCTGGAAGAATGCAGGCGAAGGCCAGGAGGAGCGCCGCGAGTGGTGGGAGATTGAGTCTATCAAGGACGGCGTGATGAAGTGGAAGGCTCTGCGCCAGAAGGAAGACGGCACCACCTATACCGCCACCTTCGAAATGAAGAAAATTGACGTTTCTTCCGAGGAGGACGGCGGTGGCATAAGCGACGACATCGGCTTTTGGTAAGGCCGGGTTACGAAGACTAGCAAGATTTGGATTGTAGTTGACTGTCTCTTATCTCTTCAAGATGCCTCCACGCGCTTCGCTTGGTCGACATGACAAACATAGTATTAACCTTTAGGCACTGGGTGCCACATCGTGCATGAGCATGTAAAAGAAAGAGATGAGGTTCGCAATGTGATGCGGACCTCTCTTTTTTTACTTGATTCATAGATTGGTGTTCGAAAAGTAATCGAAGTCAGCATAGCTGATGTTTTTTGTGAGAGTATGTGCAAAAATGCCGATATGTACACCACAGAACCCACCAATAGTTTCGGTGCTTAGATAACGGTAATCCATGCGTGCAAGATGCGTGTACTTCTTGTTATCTGTAGAATAATATAGGTGATAGAATTGGTTGTCGGCAGTGATACGTAAGTATACAATGTTCTGATTAAGTGGAATCTCTTTTTCGATATGCTCTATCTCACCGATACGGATCTTGGCTTGCAGGTAGCGCTTGCCATTGCGCATTGCCACCTGAACGTCGTAGTGATTATGATGAGCAGCATAAGCCGTTATGCCTGCCACGCCACCATCCTGCAGTCCTGAAACATCAACCTTTGTTGTAGCGCAGAAGTTGGGCTCTGACTGACGATGGCCTATAAACGTTGGATTACCCACTTCGTCGAGGGTGATAGTAGAGGTTTTAAGTCTGAGCCATCCCTTGCGGTCTTTCAGCGAATATTTCTCCTTTTGGGGCATGTTCAGATAACTCCAGTAGAGTGATAGCTTATCAGCATCAAATTCGTCTTTTGAAGGCTCCAATGGCATAGGCACCTGTGGCAGTGTTTTGCATTGCATATCCAATTGTAAGGTTCCGTCACTATTTACTATTGGCCATTCGTTCTCTTCCCACTTAACGGGAGCTAGAAAGGTCTCACGCCCCATCACGTGCTGCAGATAACCGTGAGTGCGATAGCCGAGACAGATCATCCACCATGAGCCGTCGTTAGCCTGAATCAGGTCTGCGTGGCCAAGTCCCTGTATCGGACTGTTCTGCATCTTCATGTTGAAATGTGAGAGGATTGGGTTGGCAGGATTGGGTTGGTATGGGCCAAACAAGTTCTTGCTGCGCAGAATGTTCACGTGGTGTCCATGCTCAGTTCCTCCCTCTGCCAGCAACAGATAGTAATAACCGTCTTTCTTGTAAATATGTGGCCCTTCGGGATATCTGCCACCAAGCCCTACTCCCAGATGGTGTATTGCTCCGAGTTGTTTTCCTGTTTTTATATCGATCTCGCAGATTTTGATATCGCCCTCCTTCCAAAGGAAATAGCTGCGTCCATCTTCGAAATACAAGGTTGGGTCGCAACTGCCCACGCAAAAGTCGATGTAGATAGGGTCGCTCCATTCTCCATTGGGATTGTCGGTATATACATAGAAATGTTTGCGCGAGGGGAATATCGTCGTTACCATATAGAAACGACCTTCGTTGTAACGTATAGTTGGGGCATAGATGCCTGTTTGTTCATCCATACCCTCGATTCTTACCTGCGATTCGCGTGTAAGACAGGCACCAACCTGCTCCCAGTGAATCAGGTCTTTACTGTGGAATACCGGTACTCCAGGATAATATTGGAACGTACTGTTTACCAGATAGAAGTCATCGCCTGAACGACACACGGATGGGTCGGCATGAAAACCTGGGAGTACAGGATTGCGGTATCCCTGAGAATAGACGGTCATAGTCAACATCATGACTATTACGATTATAACATACTTCTTCATGTAATAATTATTATT
>ONKX01000108.1 GCA_900318555.1 uncultured Prevotellaceae bacterium
GAATGATAACAACAGCGATTTTTACAGCAAACTAACCACAGCCACGAGTGCAGAAATCACTTACAAGCGTACATTCACAGAGAATGTTGCATCGACGGTCTGCCTGCCGTTCGACTATACACCACAGGGTGAGGGTACGTACTACACCTTTACGGAAATCAACAAGACGACAAGTCCTTGGACGGTAACAATGACATCCACAGCCGCTTCGCTTACAGCCAACACGCCATATATGTTTATGCCTGCGACAACAGGTGAGGTAACATTCGTCGGTACTGCTTCGAACTTCACCTATGATCTTACAGGAGCTGATGTGGACGATCCTAGCAATGGGACGGCACACACAACACAGGCGAGATTGGCTCGGTCTATGGTTTCGCAGCACAGAGCCATAACGGCGGCTCATATACCGTCAACCCTGGCGACTTCGTGAAGGCGATGGCCGGTGCAAGCATTGCTCCGTTCCGTGCTTATCTGAAGTACACCGCTCCTGTTAGTAATGCTCCACGCAGAGGTACTGCTGAAGAGACTCTGCCGTCAAGGATGACGGTACGCCTCGTGAATGCTGACGGTGATGTCACAGCCATCGGAACCATCGACACCAAGACCGGTGAAATCCGCTTCGACAGCGATGCATGGTACACGCTGGACGGCCGCCGCCTCAATGGCAAACCTTCAGTAAAGGGTATGTATATTAATAATGGTAAAAAGATAATTGTCAAATAAAAGACCCTCTAAATCCCCCTGTATAGGGGGACTTCCTTTCGGGGAAAGAGTCCTTAATATTAAATCATTATGAAGAAGAAAGATTATAAGAAACCAGAGATGCAGGTGTATGACGTCAAGATGACGCAGTTTCTGTGTACAAGCGAACCCAATGCTTATCCAGATCAATTCAACTAATCATCTGAGGGCTTAAATGGCCGACGGTGTGATGCAAAGAGAGCTGCCCCCCTTGTGGAGACAGCCCTCTTTTAAATGTACAATAGGGTCGGTTCCGCTGAAAGGAACGGGGACCAGTCCCCTGTTCCATATGCCTCGCAAGAGGACTCCAGGGAATCTCAGAAATGAGGTTCCCTTTTCTATTTTAGTTGATTGGCAATCCAAAGGATCCACTCGTCACAATTATCCGTAAGCGTCTTGGGATATGGCAAATTTATGCGAACATCAGGCGAGAGTCCAGAACTGCCATTGGAGTCATCGCTAAGGAATAGCGATGATACACATGTGGGGTAATATACCCATATCTGGCTATTGGGCAAAGGAGTACCAATGATGTTCCCTGAATACTGAGCGCCCCAAGTATTCTCTTTACCGTATATCTTTGTCCTTGCTGTGTCACAATACATTTTGGCAAATCTTACTAAAGACTCTGCCGAACTACCTGTACTCTTGTCGATAACAATAGCAGCTTTCTTTGGCAAGGAGGATATTGGAAAATCAGCATCGTCAGAATCTTCTTCTATTTTTACCATCTCATCTGAACTCCTACTGCAGTTTTCTATCAGTAATTTTGCAATTTCATCATCAGAATATTCATCGAGTATACGTTGGTAGAATGTCAGATTCTTAGGAGTGTTTCTGAATAAGGTATATTCTGGTGAAGTTGGCTTATGGTCAAACAGCAGTGGAACTATAGGATCCCACATGGCATCGCTGCCACCAGGATTGCCTCTAACGTCGATAATCAGATTGTCACAGCCGGATATCTGATACTGTTTGACAGCATCGGTAAACCATTGGAAAGTAGGATCCTGCCCCTGACATGATGGCACGCGGATAAGCCACGTATCATCATTGACTTTACTGGATACCGGTTTGGGATTGTATTCAAACAATTCGGCATAACGGATGTGGCATTTCGGGAAATAACTTTTCAAAAAGAGCGGATGATCGACATATACATGTCCATCGAATTTGCTAAAGAACCAATAGCAATATTCACATACAGCCTGTTGAATGCCAATACTTCCTTCAGAGAGCCGACTGCTAATGTCGGTTCTCATCGTTTGGTAATCATTGCCGTATCCCTTTTGCATGATGATTGGGAAACCCGCATAGTTCGTTTCAACCATTTGAATCAAAGAATCTAGGTCGGCCATATTTTTTCTAATACTGTCAGATTCCAATGCCCACGCATTTGGAATTGCAAATATTATGAATAATAAAGCAAATAAAAGTTGTTTCATCTTTATACAAGAGAGCTATTATGAACTTTTGGGGTGTCCCTTAGGTGGTAACGTCGGCCATGAGGTCGCGACGGCCAATGAGACTGAAGATGCTGATGCGGTTGTCCTCGTTCAGGATACGCAGCGTGCGCAGCACCTCGCCTAACGTGGAACCGCTGGTGGTCACGTCGTCGATGACCAGCACATTCTGCTCGCGTATCGTCCGGCATAGTTCCTCGTCGGCCTTGTTGGCAAAACGGAGGAATTGCGTCATGTAAGGGCGGAAGCGGCTCTTCTTTACGTCACGGGCGATGGTGAAGTAGTCCTTCTGATGAATTAGGTCGAGCATGTGACCAATCTGCTGGCGCACTTCCTCCTTCTGGGCCTCGGTGTAACGGGGGCGACCGTTCTCAAGCACATCGTCGAGGTATGTCTCAGTGAATGCATCCATATCGAAGGAGATATTGGTGGGCAGGTTCTTCACCAGCTCCATTTTGCGCAGCGTGGGCTGGGCGAAGCGGTAGATGTAGCGTAGCATGTAGTTGTTGACGCGGCTCGACGACTGCGGCATCACCACGAGGTCGTAGTCGTAGAGATTGATGCGGCTGTTCAGGTTGTTGACAGCCTTCTGGATGAACTGCGTCAGATTAGGGTCGTCCTGCAGGCGTTCGGTGAACTTGACATACTTGATGAATGCCGAGCGGACGTTGCCATCCACCTCATCGCCAAACTCATAGCCGTAGTAGAAGCACTTGCCGAAGGCTTCCACCTGGTAGCCCTCACCAGTCAGGCTGACGATGTCGCCTGTCCCGTCGTGTTCAAAGTCGAACATGAAGCGCTGCTGCTCGCTGTCAAATCTTACGCCCATAATCTTCGCTGTTTTTACGATTCACGGTGCAAAGATAGTGCAAAATTTCGATTAAGCAAAGGGAATGAGAATAAATTTTCATTCGTGATAAACACTTTTCGGGTACAAAGATACTCAATTTCAATCAAACCGCCGACAAAAGTATAATACCTAACAACCTAACGCCCTAACACACTCACATTTGACTTCGTCATTTCTACTGAAAAAGTTGACTATTACTTTTATATTTATATATATTATAATATATATAAATATAATATATAAATCTCTCTTTTTCGTACGCCCTAACTCGAAAATCGAAAAGT
>ONKX01000120.1 GCA_900318555.1 uncultured Prevotellaceae bacterium
TTCTTGTTCATAACTCTTTTCAATTTAGCGATAAATTAATAACCTGCGTTCTGGGTCATATTCTTATTGTTGTTGATGTCATCCATCGGGATGGGATAGTACTTGAAGTGGCTATCCACAGCCTGACCGTCAGCAACGCCACCTTTCCAGGCCCAGTTGTACTTTTTACCTGTGAACATATCGAAGCGGATAAGGTCGGAGCGACGACGTCCTTCCATATAGAACTCACGACACCACTCGTCGATGAGGTCCTGCTCGGTCAACTGAGTCAGCGGTGTGGCATTGGCACGGCTACGAAGCACATTCACATCATTGATACCCGTAGCATCGCCGCTACGCCATTTAGCCTCTGCGCGAGTCATGTAAGCCTCAGCCAGACGGAACAAGGGGATATCTGTATCTGGGAACTGGGGATCGCTGCAAGTACCACCATCCACACGGATGTTCTGCCACTTCACGATAGAGATACCATCGAGGAAGTTGTTCAACTTGTCAGTGCGCAGCTTGCGGATACCGCCGCCACGACCTGCGTAGAACAAGGCACGATCGTCATCGGCAGCATCGAGGATACTCTCTGTGTCAGAACCATCTATAGCATCGAGGACAATGATTTCGGCTTCAGTGGAACCATTAGGAGCTTCTTCTTTTGACATAGGGATGTCACCATTCGGGAAGAACTTCTCAATGAGGTTCGGGCGAGCGTAGTTACAGCTCCAGCAGTTGGTTGTTCCTGCGTATGGCATGCCGGCAATACGGATAGAGCTTACCAGATAGTTGGCTGTAGAGTAGTTCGGGGTCTTCACGCCGTCCTGGCGGATGGGGAAGATGATCTCCTTCATGGCGTCGGTGTTGGCGTCATTGTCAGCCATGAACAACTGAGCATAACCACTATAAGTCAGACCGTTTGAAGGATTGGTCTTGTCTGTGCTGCTCAGTGCATATGGACCAGCAATAAGCTTGTCGCAGTAGCTGATGGCCTTGTCGTATGCTGTCGTTGCACCGTCGGTATAGACCTTGGCATTGAGTGCCAGACGAGCGTGAAGCATATAGGCAGCACCAGCATCGGCACGACCGAAGTCTGTGGCAGAGTTGAATTGTCCCATAGGAGCCAGTTCGCTTTCAATGGCTGTCAGTTCAGTGTCAAGCCATTCATAGAGGTCCTTGCCGACTTTCTCTACAGGCAGGTCGTTCATGGAATTGTTCTCGTCCTTGAATGGAGCCTTGTGCCAGAGGTCGAGGAAATACCAGTAATACAAAGCGCGGAGGAAGCGCACCTCTGCACGATAGTACTTATAGTTAGCATCATCGGCCTTGCCTGCAGTGTTCTGCAGGTAGAAGTTGCAGAGCAGCACATTAAAGCCTAAGCGCTGATAAGCCCACTGTGTACGGCTACTGTTGGCATTCCAGCTGATACCTGTAATCTGTGGGATGTCGGTATCGGTCTGCCAGGCCCAGTTGCACTCATCGGTAGGCAGTGTCTCCAAATTGAATGTGGTACGATAGAATCCTGACTCACCTTCGTCGCTGCTGATATCACCTGATCCAGCCGGACCTTTCTGTCCTGTCATGCCCAGGGTACCATAGACCTTTGCCAGCAACTGCATGTCTTCGTAGGAGGTAGAGGTCTGTGGGTCGACAGATGAGATATTTAGGTCATTGGCACAGGAGGTCATGCCCAATACAAGCAGACCAGCTACAGCCGTTTTTGCAAATATATGTCTCATAATCTTTAATTCTTTTACGTTATTCTTTATTCTGTCTCTTAGAAATTCAAGCTGACTCCTACCTGGAAGCTGCGAGGACGCGGATACGGGTTCTTGTCAACACCGCTGGCAATCTCTGGATCAAGTCCCTTGTACTTGGTGATGATGAACGGGTTCTGAACGGTAGCGAAGACACGACCGTTGAGATGGTTCTTCAGCAAGTTGGGGAAAGTGTAGCCAAGTGTGATGTTAGAGCATTTCAGATAAGAAGCATTGCGTACAAAGTAGTCAGAGAGGTAATATTCAGTTCCGATACCAGTGAAGCCCAGTTCAACAGCCTCGGGGAAGGTGTTGCTAAAGGCACTGTTGGAGTACAGACCAGAGGCACTGATAGAGCCCTTGTTCGACAGATAGTCATAATAGACATAGTTGCCCAGTGAAGCATGGAAGGCAGCACTCAGGTCCCAATTCTTGTAGAGGAACTTGGTGGTGAAGCCCATAATCACATCGGCTGCCGGGCTCTTGTAGAAATAGCGGTCACTCTCATTGATCTGGCCATCGGCGTTA
>ONKX01000107.1 GCA_900318555.1 uncultured Prevotellaceae bacterium
GATTCCTACTGTTGAGCCTGGGTTCTGCTCCTTCAGGCGAAGGGCCTGCTCCAGGGCATTCAAATCTTCTGGATTGAAGATGGCGGGCAGGGCAGCACGATTCACAGTACCTTCTGCGGTCATGGCGTCCTTACCCACATTTCTGGTGTCTGGCACTTGCTTGGCCAGCACAACGATTTTTAAAGCCATAAATTATATATATAAATAATGTGTATCCTAAAAGGGGTGCAAGGACAGTGCAAGCCTGTTCTCGCGGGTGATTTTCCAAAATCGCCCGCAAAGGTACAACTTTTTGCGCACACAGCCAAACAAAATGCACAAAAATAGCCCTTTTGTGCACAAAGCTTGATTTTTGTGCAAATATTATTTGGCTTTCTCCGTGTTTTTTTATACTTTTGTCCCCATGATTGACAGAGCGACCGTCGATAAGATTATGGATGCCGTCAACATCGTGGATGTGGTCGGCGAATTCGTTAACCTGCGCAAGGCGGGGGTTAACTACAAGGGATTGTGTCCGTTTCACGACGACAAGACCCCCTCGTTTATGGTGTCACCAGCCCGTCAGATCTGCAAGTGTTTCGCTTGCGGCGAGGGCGGTAATGCCGTCAACTTCCTCATGAAGCACGAGCAGATCACCTACCCTGAGGCACTGCGCTGGCTGGCGAAAAAGTACAATATCGAGATTCAGGAGCGTGAACTGAGCGACGACGAGAAACGCGAACAAAGCGAGCGAGAGTCGATGTTTGTGGTCAACGAATGGGCGTGTCAGTATTTTCACGAAATCCTAAAGAACGACGTCGACGGACAAGCCATTGGCAAGCAGTATTTCCGCAGCAGAGGCATTCGCGACGACATCATCGAGAAGTTCCAGCTGGGCTTTGCACTCAACAAACGCGACGCTTTGGCCAACGAAGCCAAGCGCAAGGGCTATAAGCCTGAGTTTCTGGTGAAGACGGGACTGTGTATCGAAAACGAAAAAGGCATCTACGACCGTTTCGCCGGTCGTGCCATCTTCCCTTGGTTCAACGTCAGTGGCAAGGTGGTAGCTTTCGGTGGCCGTAAACTCGACGCTGCCACCAAGGGCGTCCAGCAGAAATACGTCAACTCACCCGACTCAGAAATCTATCATAAGGAACGCGAACTCTACGGCATCTATCAGGCCAAGAAGGCCATTGTCAAAGAGGATTGCGTGTATATGGTCGAAGGCTATACCGACGTCATTGCCATGCACCAGTGCGGACTGGAGAACGTCGTAGCCAATTCAGGAACGGCACTCTCCAACTATCAGATTAAACTGCTGCGACGCTTCACGCCCAATATCGTGTTGCTCTACGACGGTGACGAAGCCGGTATCCACGCTGCTATGCGAGGAACGGACATGCTGTTGGCAGAGGGTATGAACATCAAGGTGTTGCTGCTGCCCGACGGTGATGACCCCGACTCGTTTGCACGCAAACATACCGCCCAGCAGTTCAAGGAGTATATCGAGGCCCACCAGACGGACTTCATACAGTTCAAGACCGAACTGATGCTGAAGAACGTGAAGGACCCCATCAAGCGCGCAGAGGCCATCAACAATATCGTCCGCTCCGTCAGCGTCATCCCCGACCCTATCGTACGAGCCACCTACATCACCGAGTGTGCCCGACGCCTGGAGGTTGACGAACGGACGCTGATAAGCCAGACAAACAAATATATTGCTGGCGACCGCGAGGAACAGATGAAGACTGCCGAACGCGAAGAACAGCGCCAGCAGGGTACAGAGTCGACGAAGGCGCCCGAGGACACGTCGTTCTACCGCCTGTCATTCGAGAGTACCGTCGAACGGCTCATCATCCAGAACATCATCCGACACGGCGACGAGATTATCTTCAGCGACCTCGAAGCCGAAGACGGTTCCACCGTGAGCCTCAACGTCGCCCAGTATGTTGACTTCGACTTGGGCCAGGACCAGCTGTCGTTCTCTACGCCGCTATACAACAAGATTCTGCAGGAGGCGGTGGAACATTCTGAAGATCCAGACTTCAAGGCCGACCGCTATTTCATGCAGCATCCCGATCCGGAAATCAGTCGGTTGGCAGCAACGCTGGGCATTGACAGCCACCAGCTCAGTCGCAGCTTCGAACGCGAGGAGAGTGAGAACGACCTGCGCCAGCGCATTCAGCACCTCATCCTGGATTTCCGTATGGACATCGTCAACCAACACATGAAGGAGGTGCAGCGACAGCTGAAGGACGCAGGAACGGATATGAACCGCGTGCGGGAACTGATGGAAGAATACAAACAGACACAGGAACTGCGCAACGCACTGGCCCGACAACGAGGTTCCGACGTAATCGTATAATGGAAGGGTGGTTGTATATATTGAGCATGACGCTGCTATGGTGCATCATCGCCATAGCCGTTATTCATGTCGTCATGGACAACCGTCAGCCCGCCAAGACAATGGCGTGGGCACTGGTCATCTTCTTCCTCCCGCTGGTGGGCATCGTGCTCTACCTGTTCTTTGGCATCAACCACCGACGTGAACGCCTCATCTCACAACGTTCGCTCGACCAACTGTCAAAACGCTCGATGCTGGGATTCGTCGAACAGCAGGACCTGCACGTGCCCGAGAGCCACAAACAGCTCGTCGACCTGTTCATCAACCAAAATCTCTCGCTGCCCTTCAAGGTGTCTGGCGTCGACATCATGACCGACGGCTACGCCTTCTTCCCGGAACTGTTGGCCGACATTGGCAAGGCACAGCATCATATCCACATCGACATCTACATCTTCGAAGAAGACCCGCTGGGCAACCTCATTGCCGACGCACTCACCGACAAAGCCCATCAGGGTGTCGAGGTGCGCATCATCTACGACGACGTGGGCTGCTGGCGTGTCCGCAGGAGATTCTTCGAACGGATGCGCGAAGAGGGTATCGACGTGCTACCCTACCTGCCCGTACATTTCCCCACATTCACCAGTAAGGTAAACTACCGCAACCACCGTAAAATCATCATCATCGACGGAACGGTGGGATATATCGGAGGCATGAACATCGCCCAACGCTACGTATCAGACAAGTGGCGCGACACCATGCTGCGCCTGCAGGGCCCCATCGTCTATTCCCTGCAACGGGCATTCCTCATTGACTGGTACTTCGTCGACCGCACGCTCATCACCAACCGCATCTATTATCCGCCCTTCACCCTTCAGCACAAATCTCTCACCTCTCACCTCTCACCCCTTACCTCTAATAACTGCCTCGCACAGGTGGTCACCAGCAG
>ONKX01000105.1 GCA_900318555.1 uncultured Prevotellaceae bacterium
CATTGCGTCTGCTTGCGTCCAATGTCTTAGTTCCAATTTCAGATGTTTCATTTTACAATAATTTTGTCATTCCGAGCCACAAAGTTACAGAAAGTCCCAAGGAAAAGCCCCCGACAAGACCGAGAAAGTGTCTGTCGAGGTGAAAGTCTGAACAAATGTTCAGGGGGTTTGTGAATATTTGGAATTATTTCTCCGAAAACGTGACGGCCTTGCGGATGCGTGACAACTGTTGGGGAGTGACGCAGAGGAACGAGGCGAGGTCCTGCAAGGCAAGATGCTCAACAATGCCGGGACAGCGCTGTAGCAGCAACTCATAGCGTTCGTGGGCTGTGGCGCGGTGGAGGTCGATGTAGCAGGCGCGGGCCTGACAGAGTAAGTGCTCAGCTATGACACTACGCAACTCCATCTTTTCAGCGTCTTGACGGAAAAAGTCCATCAGCTGCTCACCGCTCACCCTGAGCATGCGGCTGGGCATCATCGCCTTGATCGTAGTCTGCGATGGACGACCGTCGAGGCAGGCGGGATAGTCGCCCGCAAACTCGCCCTCGAACGAGAACCATGTGATATGCTCCCTGTCGTCGCTGATGCCATACGTTACATACTTGAAGCACCCCTCGGTGACGAAGCCGAACCACCGTGCGGGGTCGCCCTCGCGCTCCAGCTGGTCGCCCTTGCGGTAAGTTACCTCCTTGCCCTCGCGCTCGCAAAACTCGCGCAGCGCCTCAATATCAATACTATTTTTTCCGAATTTCTGTTCCATCGTCAGTGATTATTTGGCTGCAAAGTTACTAAATTTCCCACAAAAGCGTTCATAGCAAGACCTAAAAAGTGTCTGCCGAGGTGAAAGTCTGAACAAATGTTCAGGGGTTTTGTAACATTTCGAAGGGTATGGATTACTCAAACGAAAAATAGCAATAAACGCTTTGCGGTACCTTCTTCCCTTTCTTGAAGAACTCTTTGACGATGCGGTATTCCTGTCCTCGCTCAAAGTCGTATTTGTCTGGTTCCACATCTGCTACCGTTTGACGTGCCGTTTGACGGCAAGAGGCGAATGCGAGGGCGGTAATCAGGAGGAAGAGAAGTCCTGCTTGTTTCATCATTTAACTTTCTTGAACCTTGATATTTCCTCATTAGTACCAGGCTTGTTCCAAATCATCTGCGTGCTGGTGAGACGGCGGATGTCGCAATCCACGGTGAGGGCAACTGAGGTGTCATCGGGCTTGGGAGAAATCAGCAGATGCCCAGCATTGGTGACGGTGTAGATACGATAAACGGTGGTGTCGCCTGCTGCCCAGTCGGAGGGTGCCAGCGTCGGCCACGCCTTCGTCATACACCTTTTGCCATGTGCCACCAAGCTCTGCTGCTTCGTAGGCACCGGTATCATCGTCGCTACTGCAAGAGGCGAGGGAGAGCATGGCAGCGCACATCACAAGGATGTTTCTCCAGAGTTTCATTGTTTTCATTTTCGTTTTTATTCGTTATTGTTTCTGTCTATATAAGCGCAATCCACCGGAAATCTTGCATCGTCAGACGTTAAACTTTGCTAATGGGATGCAGGTCCGTGGCGCAGCGTCGGCCTGGAGGAAAAATTCCTCCAGCCTGCCGACCGCTGTGCACGTATCGAGAGAGATTTATAGACGTTTTGATTCTGCCTCGCCTGCTGTTGCTCCCTTATACTTGCTCTTCTTGGGGTTAAACGAATAGGTGATTCCAAGCATTATTTTTCGGGAGTCCTGATTGCTGTATTTATAGGCCACGACGTCCTTTGCCCTAATGGACCACTCTTCATTACGTGTGTGGAACAGATCGTTGGCAGAAAGGCTGACTTGCAGTCGTTTGTTTAAGAAGTAGCGACGGACTGAGAGATCAATGCCCCATCGACCACGGAAGTCATTCGCCATTTCATGACCACGCGTCAGTCCTGTAACGTCGCAGGTTATCAGCCAATCCTTGTTGGGTATAAGCATATTCTTGAAAGCAAACTCCCAGATGGGACGGCTGTAATCGTCACCATACATCGTAAGCCATTGCTTGTTGATACCTGCAATGACCGTAGGTTTCCAAATTCCAATGGTACGCGAATAGGAAAGGTAGGCAGTCAGTAGAGAATAGTCTTCATTGTGGGTAGAGAATATCAGTTGAGGGCTGTCCTGACTGTAATGTTCCTTTGTATAGACGTATGCATCCTTCTTGTAGATATATTCGACATCAAGGATGAGTCCTTTCCATCCGAACATATACGATACTGCATAGTTGTAGCAGTCGGCCAAGGTCGGATTGCCGCCTTCCACTTCGTATGGACTCACATAGAGAATAGTCGATCGAAGTTGCTGATAAGCAGGACGGACTATGTACTGCTTATAGTCGAGCGTCATGGATGTTTCCTTGTTGAACTGCCACGACAGAGATATGTCTGGAGATAACGCTGACTGGTTACGGCTCACGTTTTGGTCTTTCACGTCGTTCTGGTAATAGTCGAATTTGATTTTTTCCCATCTTAGCCCTACGTTCAGTGTGAGTTTCCCGAAATCTTTCTGGAAAGTGGCAAAGGTTGCGTATGCATACTGCTTGCTTTCGTTCATCGATGAGGGGATATAAGTTCCAATCTCATTATTCTGCATCAGGTACTGCTGATGGTTGAAGGTGTAGCTGTCTTCGGTTCCGATATTCATCTGACCTTTCAATAGCGGGAACTGATAGTAAAGTTTGCCAGCCCAAAGAGTGGAATGCATTCCCGTTTGCGAGGGAACATCAACAGTGTGGTCTGCATAGGCATTGCTTGTCAGATTGTCCGCATGATGCCAAGTGTGGACGTAATTTCCGTCGAAATGTATGAGACTTTCGTCGTTCAGCTGATTGTCATAATAGGTGGCGACGGTATGTCGCTCGGTTTTCATTTCGTTGTGGATATGGTCCCCTATTATCAGGTTTTCCTCGCTCGTGACATGATCTTTTTCTGTGCCTTGGCTGTCAAATGTAATGGGGGAATTGACATAATGATAATAAGCTCCCAACGATTGTCCCTCCTTGTTGTAATTGAAACCTCCCCTTGCGCTCTTCGTCGTAAAGGTCCGGTTCTCTGTGGCGGTATGAAGGATGCTGTTGTTATGTGTGCCACCCCAATCGAACGTAGAGCCGTTCTGTCGATAGTTGCGCGTACCACCATCGAAAATATAAGCATTGCCAAACAGTTGCCAGTCGCCCCAGCTATAACTAAGGTTAGCCTGTGCCAGTTCTTGCCAAACTCGCTTTGCTTCTATTCGCCCTGTCAGTGTGCCACTCAGTCCTTTGATAAACTTCTGTTTGGTTTGAATCTTGATGACCGAACGGACGGTAGAACCATATTCTGCACCAGGCATTGTGATGATTTGGACACTCTTGATATTGTCACTCTGTAGCAACAGGAGTTCTGAGGCATCACGCATCTTTCGATTGTCAATAAGAATGAGCGGGCTACCTTTACCGAAAACTTCGATTGACTCGTCGTCAACATTTAGCAATGGCAGGCGTCTCAACACATCGCGGGCATTACCCAGATGCGCGAGTTCCGTATTGGCAATATTAGCAGTCAACACACCGTTCTTCATCGTTACAAATGGCCGCTCACCCTTCACTATTACGTCCTTCAGGGTTTGTGTTTCTGGTTGCATCCGTATTGTGCCAAGTTCCGTATTGTTGCATTGCTTGTAAATCGTCTTGTAGCCGACGTAGGATATACGGGCGAGGATATTTAGTTGATCAACAGGAATCACAAAAACACCGCTCTCATTGGATACACCGCCACAAAGAAGTGTGCTGTCAACTGGGTTGAGAATCGCAATGTTAGCGTATGCAACGGGCTGGCCTTGTTCATCTATGATGGTACCCGTCAGATGGAGGTCGGTCTTATGGATGCACTCCACGAAAATTTTCTTTCCGTCCTCATCGGTGCTCGTAGTGATGCGGATGGGATAAAAGCCAATCATCTGCTGTATGGCTTCGGGCAAATGTTTGTTCCTGACAGTAGTGGTGATACGGAAGTCTTCCAGTTCGTTGTAGAGGAAATATATGGAGTAGCCAGTCTGTTGCTCACTGAGTTGTCTCAGCGCATCGGAGAGGGACACATTATTGTATTCACGCGATATTCGCTTTTGTGCTTGTGCACTGATAGTCAGCAGCAGGGCAAGAATGAGGGTGATATATCTTTTCATGGCGGCTGACTATTCTACAGTGATTTGATTATCCTTCAGCGTAACGGTCAGACGCTCGAACTGGTTGAGGTCGCTAACAACTTGATTGATGCCTTTCTGCGGGTTCCATACAAAGCGGAAACGGAGTTGGCGGGCTTCGTCATTAACAAACGTAACTTTGGCATCATAATGGGCGGCTATCTCTGGCAGCATCTTTTCCAGTGGGATGTTGTCGTAGATGATAGGCTTCGGTGCTGCGATTGTGTCAGTGGTCAGCGTATCAGTGGGAATAACGTTTGTGGGCTTTGGAGTATTGATGACCTCCTCAGGCTTTGGCGTATTCTGCTGAGCGTATCTTACAATCTGAATGGCAGCAAAGGCAATACCAGACACAAGCAATACTCCGATCAAAGAGGCTGCTATCTTCATCCAGATAAAACCATGCTGTTTGGGCTGATTAATTTGATTGAACTTTTGCCATGCAGCATCTATATCGACGGGCTTGTCTGCCTGACGCTGGCGACTG
>ONKX01000103.1 GCA_900318555.1 uncultured Prevotellaceae bacterium
AACTCACCTTTCTTTACTTCGAGCGATACGCCGCCCAGTGCTACGGTCTCCACCTCTTCCGTGCGGAACACCTTCTGAATGTTTTCTAACTTAATCATATTATTCTGTTTTTAGATAGTTTACAGGATTACTATTTGATACTCGTCTTGTCTGTAGATAAACAACCGCCACAATGATGCAGAGCACCAGGAGGGCACAGACGGCAAAGCTGGCCAGCGACAGCGGCATCTTGTCGGGAAACTGCTGCATCAGCAGTGTGCTGAGATACCAGCCGAGGGCTGTACCTATGATGATAGAGGGCAGGGCGATGACAGCGATACTGCGCAGGAACAGCCTTTGCAGTTCATGGGCTGAAGCCCCCATCACCTTGCGGATGGCCAGTTCGCGCGAGCGGCGCTGCACCTCGTCGCGCACATAGCCGATGAGTCCGATGAGCGTGATCAGCAGCGAGGCCAAACAACCTATGAGAATCATGTCGCGGGTGTGGCGCGTGTCGTTGTAGCAGTCGGCCAACTCTGCGGCGTATGGCTTCACGCTCAGGTCGGCATCAGGATAGAGTCGGTCGCACAATTGTTGAACAGCCTGCATATTCTCAGCAGTCACAGCTTGCAGTTTCATCATGATGTAGTGTGTAAAGACATTACCGTTGGTCACCATCATGGGACGTTCATCGCGTGAGACGAGCGAACCCATCACGAAGTTCTTCACCACGCCCACTACGGTCATGGGATATTCGTCGCCTACCGAGGAATTGACGAACTGCTGGCCAATGACATCGTCGATACCTGCCACTTCCTTCATCCGCTGTGCAAACCGTTCGTCCACCAGCATCTCCTGCGTCCATCCGGGATGCTCCAACCGCTTAAAACCTCTGCCCCGTACCAGCTCAAGTCCCATGGTCTCCACCAGCCCCTGCTCGGCAAAGAATAGGTTGGCACAGTTGAAAAGTTCCCGAGGATTGCCTGGAAGCAGCACATTGTCGCCACTCTGCCATTCGCAGAAGAGCGAATAGGATGCTGCCGTCTTTTCAACACACGGCAGGCGCTCTATCTCACGAGCCAGTGAATAGATGGAGTCGCCATGCAGGGCACTCACGTTGACGTAGGCCACCCTGTCATACTGATAGCCCATGTCTTTCGAGAGCATATAGTCGTACTGACGGTAAACGGTGGAGAGCACACAGAGCAGCATCGTTGTGAGTACAAACTGGAATGCCAAGAGTGACAGCTTCCACAGTCGCTTGTTCTCTGAGTAGAGCCGGTAGGCGTAGGTGAGCGGGATGCGCGAATAGATGGCTCCGGGCAAGATGCCGCAGCAGATCAATACAACGAGGCATACAACGGTCAGAACCATGAAGGTCTGTCGGGAGAAGAGTGTCGTAATGCCAACACCCATCAACTCGCTTATCCAGTCTTTCCCAGCCAGAAGCAGCAGTGTCATCATCGCCAAGGCCATGATGAGATGAATGCCGGCTTCCTTGAGTGTCATCGTGTAGAACTCACGGTGCGGGGCACCTAATACCTTGCGCAGTGCTACCTGCCTGGCACGGTTCACCAAGAGGCTGATAACCACGAGGATATAGTTCATCACCGCTGTGAAGAGCATCACGAATGCTACCACCAAGAGGATGATGCTGGTGGTGCGTACCGTGGTGTCCTTCGTCCGCTGGCCTGCTACACTCTCCAACTCAATGCCTGCATCGATACAGCCGATTTGCTTCAGGTCGTCCCACGGTAGGATGCGCTTCAGCAACTGCTTGATTTCGCTGCGTACCTTGTTCCTGTCGGCATCAGGACGCATGCGTACAAAAGAATGGTAACGGTCGTTGCCCATCAGGTTCTCGGTACCGTCCCAAGCGTAAGTGCCTAAGGAGGACATCGACATCAGAATGTCATAGCGGGAGCAGCGGGAGTTCTCTGGATAGTCGTCGAACACGCCGCCGATGGTCATCGGCTTACCTGGGGCTGAGACAAAGCTAAACGTGCGGCCGACTACCTCGCCGCCGATTTTCTCACTCAGCCGTCGGCTGATCATGCATTGTCCTGCTGTGGAGAGAATGCGCTTGGCATCGCCCTGCAAGACCTTTGTGGCAAAGATATTGAAGAAACAGGAGTCTGTGAACAGAGCTTCTTCGAAGTAGTGTCGGCTGCCGTCCTCCAGTGTCAGTTTCTCTTCGCTGAACTGCCCTGTGTAGCGTGTCGCAGTCAGAATCTCAGGGATTTCGCGTGCCAGTACGGGGGCTATGCCTCCAGATGTGGCACCATACTGCTGCGGTTCCTCGCCTATGCGCTGGAAAGTTTCATGCAATTCATACACGTACTCCTTATCTGCGATGCAGCTGTCGTAGTTGCGTTCCAACTGCACCTTGGCAATAAGAACCAGTCCCACGGTAAGTCCGATAGCGAGCGATGTGATTTTGATAAAGGCTCCCTGGCCCTTTCTGAAGATATTCATTGTGATGTATTCTGTTATTCGTTCTTAATACTGTATACGGGATTCTCGTTGGCAGCGCGCCAGCTCTGAATGATAACGGTGAGCAGGGAAATGATGAAGCAGGTAAACCCAGCAGCGAATATCCAGAGGCTGAGCGCGATGCGATAACTATTCGGTCCTAATACCATCAATGGGATTCTTGTTGGCAATCCTCATGGTCTGGCCCAGGATGGACAGGATGACGATAAGGATAGTGATGCATGCCGACAGAAGGATGACCCACCAGGGGAAGTCTATCCGATAGTAAAAGTCCTGTAAGTAATATCCCATTGCTTTTACACAAATAGGAATTGCTATGAAAACAGCTATCAACGACAGGAGGATGAAACGCCATGAGAGTCGCCATATTGATTCCTTGACCGTAGCCCCCATAATCTTGCAAATGGCGATCTCCTTGCTGTGCTGCTCGCTATAGTTGACTGATATGGCGAAAAGTCCAAGGGCCGAAATCATGATAGAGAGAATCATGAAGCAAAGAACAAGGTGCATGGTATTGCGCTCCTTGACCAGCGCATCCTTTATGACATCATCCAGGAAGGTACAAGTCATGTCCTTGGGGTATCCTATCAACTCTTTTGTTACTGCGCCACATGCTTTCTTTACGGCGGCAAGTGCCTCTGACTTGTTGCCACTGATCTTCACAATCTGACACCACGACCAGCCATTCTCGCCAACCAATTGTATTACATTATGACCGTCCTCGAACTTGGGGGCATAATTGCCTATCCCATTTCGGTAGTTCTCCACTACTCCACACACTTTATATCTGGGACGCATGACAACTTCGCCGGTAGACTCTGCCTGATTACCATCAATGGAGAGATGAGATGCAGATATGTTATAGCGTTTCTGAGTATCCTGGTCAATGTAGCAAAGACTATCTGTAGCATCACAGAAACGTTCTGTGATTTGGAATCCCAACAGCCGGAAGGCCGTGGTATCCATCGATGAATAATAAATCCACGACTTG
>ONKX01000101.1 GCA_900318555.1 uncultured Prevotellaceae bacterium
TTTATTTGTATTGGCTACGTTACTTGTATCTTGCTCTGGGGGCAAGGTGAAGTATCGTATCGGAATATCACAGTGTTCGGATGACATCTGGCGTGACAAACAGAATGCTGAATTGCGTATGGGTGCTTATTTCCATGATAATGTGGAACTGAAGTTTGCTGCGGCCTACGACAGCGACGAACGGCAGGTGCAGCAGATTGACAGCCTGGTCAATAGCGGTATCGACCTGCTCATTGTGGCCCCGAATCAGGTGCAGACCATCTCTCCCGCCATCGACCGGGCCTACGACAAGGGCATTCCCGTGATTGTTTTCGAGCGCAAGACCAGTTCGCAGAAATATACCGCCTTTATCAGTGCCGACAACTACGAGATGGGGCGCGTCATGGGCGAATACATCGTTGCGCGACTTCACGGACAGGGTCATGTGATGGAAATCAAAGGCCTGGAAGGCTCGTCACCATCCATCGAGCGTCATAATGGTTTCATGGACGCTATCAAACAGTCACCCGGCATTCAGGTGGTAGCCTCATTGCAGGGCGACTGGACGGAACCGACAGCCTACGAAACCACCCGACAATGGCTCGCCAATCATCAAGATGTACACGTAGACCTCGTGTTTGGTGCCAACGACCGCACGGCTATGGGAGCACGAAAGGCTTTCTTACCTCTTACCTCTCACCTCTCACCTTTATTTTGCGGCATCGACGGCCTTCCGGGTGAGAATGGCGGCATCCAATTGGTGCGCGACTCGCTGCTTGACGCTTCGTACATCTATCCCACCCATGGTGATCAGATTATCGAGTTGGCCGTTAATATTCTCGAAGGGAAGCCTTACGAGAAGGAAACCATGCTGATGTCGGCCTTGGTGACAAGCGACAATGCCAAGGTGCTGCTGATGCAGGGCGAGGAGTTGATGCAACAGGCTGAACGTCTGGATCAGTTACACAATAAAGCCGACAACTACCTGCATAAGCTTGACACGCAGCGCGTCATCAGTTGGCTGGCCATCGCCTTCATCATTCTGCTTGTCGGCGTACTCGTGCTCTTCTATCTCTATCATCTCCGAAAGATAGCCCTACAGCACGAGCGCGTAGTCAATACTTTGTGGAATATGCAAGACCCCTCCGACCTCCCCTGCCCAGGGGAGGCGACAGACCCTACCACAGACCCCATCAACCTCCCCTGTTCAGAGGAGGCTACAGATTCTCCCCCTACACAGGGGGAGTCAGAGGGGGTCTCCGTTTCGCATTTCATCACGCGCTTCAAGGAGGTGGTTGAGCGCCGTTTGGACGACAGTGACGTCAGCGTCGAAGACTTGGCTGCTGACATGAACCTCAGTCGCGTTCAGCTCTACCGCAAGGTGAAGGCCGTTACTGGCTCGTCACCTGTTGAATTGCTGCGTACCGCTCGCCTCAACCGAGCCTATCAGTTGTTGATCACTACCGATAAGAGTGTCAGCGAGATAGCCTATGACGTAGGTTTTACTGCCCCCAGCTACTTTACCAAATGTTTCAAGGAAACCTATGGTATGTTGCCTGGCGACGCGCGAAAACAATAAAAAATACTCGTAACAATAAGAATTATCGTTCATTCTATCGCAATCATGTTACATTGCAACATATTTTGCACGGGATGAACGATATTTTTCATACACATATTAGTTTTGTTTGTACTTTTGTAGCAGAAATTTTAACGCAAATAGTATTAACAACTAAAAACGTAATGCAAATGAAACAAGCGAAACGATTCATTCTGAGTTTCCTGGCAACGATGCTGTGTACAATAATGTACGCGCAACAGGAGATTACAGGAACTGTTTCTGACATCATGGGACCGGTCATTGGTGCCACGGTGATGGAAAAAGGGACGTCGAACGGTACGGTGACCGATTTCGATGGTAACTTCAAATTGAAGGTAGAGGCTGGCAAGACGCTGGTGTTCAGCTATGTTGGTTATCTGACTCAGGAACTGCCAGCCAAGAACGGCATGGAGGTAACGCTGAAGGAGGACAGCAAGCAATTGCAGGAGGTAGTGGTAACGGGTTATACCACCCAGCGCAAGGCCGACCTGACGGGTGCTATCTCGACAGTAAGTGTTGACGAGATGGCCAAGCAGAACGAGAACAACCCGATGAAGGCCCTGCAGGGTCGTGTGCCGGGCATGAACATCACGGCTGACGGTAGCCCCTCGGGTGCTGCCACTGTACGTATTCGTGGTAATGGTACCTTAAACAATAACGACCCCTTGTACATCATCGATGGTGTGGCTACCAAGTCGGGTATGCACGAGCTGAACGGTAACGATATCGAGAGCATCCAGATTCTGAAGGATGCCGCCTCTGCTTCTATCTATGGTTCGCGTGCTGCCAACGGTGTCATCATCATCACTACCAAGAAGGGTAAGGAAGGTAAGATTAAGGTCAACTTCGACGGCTCTGTTGCTGCATCGTTCTATACGAATAAGATTGAGACGATGAATGCCAGCGAGTGGGGACGTGCCTACTGGCAGGCTAATGTGAACGACGGACTGAATCCCAGCAACAACAACCTGGGTTACAACTACAACTGGAGTTACAATCAGAATGGTAACCCCGTGCTGAACAAGATGACGATGAACATGTATCTGGATGACAATGCCACAGTACGTGCAGGAGATACCGACTGGTTTAAGGAGGTAACACGTACGGGTGTCGTACAGCAGTACAATCTCTCTGTCAGCAACGGTTCTGACAAGGGTCACTCATTCTTCTCACTGGGCTACTACGACAACCAGGGTACCATCAAGGACTCATGGTTCAATCGTCTGTCTGCCCGTGCCAATTCTGATTACAAGCTGTTTGACGGTTTGCTGACCATCGGTGAGAACTTCACGCTGAACCGCAACAAGGGTGTGGATGCTCCTGGCGGTGTGCTGAGAAATGCCTTGGAGTTCAACCCCAACTATCCTATCTATGCTGAGAATGGCAAGTACGCCCAGGCTCTGGGTGCCTACTCAGAGCGTGAGAATCCGCTGAGCATGATTGCCAACAACAAGGACAACGAATACACATTGTGGCGTATGTTCGGTGATGCACATATCAGCATCACTCCGTTCAAGAACTTCACGCTCCGCTCAACCCTCGGTATTGACTACAGCCAGAAGGAGCAGCGCTTCTTTACCTATCCTATTGCCAACGGTAAGGTGATGCGCACCGAGACAGCTGTTGAGAGTAAGCAGGAGCATTGGATGAACTGGATGTGGAACGCCATTGCCACCTATAACTTTGAGAAGGGCATGCACCGTGCTGACGCTATGGTCGGTATGGAGGTCAACCGCTACGACTTCAAGTGGAGCAGTGCCAAGCGCTATGAGCTGTCAGTGCTGAATACCGACTATATGTGGCCAAGCGCTGGTTCAGGCAAGCAGTTGGCTTTGGGTTCTGGTGAGGGTTACTCGCTGGTATCCTTCTTCGGCAAGGCTAACTATACCTATGCTGACAAGTATCTGGTGTCGTTCACTCTGCGTCACGACGGATCAAGCCGTTTCGGTAAGAACAACCAGTATGGTACTTTCCCGTCAGCAGCTATCGGATGGCGCATCACTGAGGAGCCTTTCATGAAGTTTGCTGAGGGTATTCTGGATAACCTGAAGATTCGTTATTCTTGGGGTAAGACTGGTAACCAGGACATCCCCATCGTGGCACGCTATACCATCTACAAGCCCGTCACTACTACCGGACTGTGGGGAAGCGGTCAGGCAGGTTCTGCTTATGATATCTCTGGTATGAATGGTGGCTACGAGCTGAGCAGCGGTTATGTTCGCGATCGTCGTGGCAACGAAGACATCAAGTGGGAGACTACTACGCAGCATAACATCGGTGTTGACTTCACCTTCCTGAGAAACGAGATTTATGGTAGCTTCGACTGGTTCCACAAGAAGACCACGGACATTCTGGTCGATATGGTAGGTATCGGTGCTATGGGTGAAGGTGCCAACCAGTATGTAAATGCCGGCGAGGTTAAGAACACCGGTTGGGAGTTCAGCGTAGGCTATCGCCACAGAATCGGTGATTTCTCATGGGATATCAATGGTAACATCAGTGCCTACAGAAATGAGATTACCAAGCTGCCTGAGACTGTTGCTGCCAACGGCGTCTTCGGTGGTAACGGCATCAAGAGCGTAGTAGGTCATCCCATGTTTGCAGAGGTTGGCTATGTGGCCGACGGCATCTTCAAGAGCCAGGAGGAGATTGA
>ONKX01000100.1 GCA_900318555.1 uncultured Prevotellaceae bacterium
ATTCAGAAGTGCAACATCGTGTTGCGCGAACTGGGTGGTAAGTTCGAAAACGAGTATGTGTGCGCCATGCTGGGCAATCTGGCGGCGTGCAGGTTCTACGAAGATGATGTGGTGGTGGCCACGCTTCGTTTCTCTACACACGAATATCAGGGGCAGACGTTCCAAGAAATCTTAGCTACTGACATCGTAAAAGTAAATTGAAAATTGAGAATTGAAAATTGAAAATTAACCCTGAGTTGAAGTGAGGAGGATGTTCCCGGGTAAATGCGCAAAGATTCCAACCTTCTCTCGCTAAAATCAACTTTTTCGATAAGCCAAATGACCAAAGCCAAACTCGTTTGAGCTTTGGCATGGCGAGAAAAAGTGAATTAAATAATTCAACTCAAAATTATGACAAAGATTATTAATATTAATAAGGTACAAACAATGACGTCACTCGAAATTGCCGAGCTGACAGGTAAACAACACAAGAACGTGATGCAGGCCATCAGAAATATGGAGCCTGCATGGGAAAAAACATGTGGGCTGAAATTTCAGCTGACATCGAGAACCATCGTTCAGCCTAACGGTGGCACGCGTGAGGTTCCTTGCTACCAACTCACCAAGACTGAGTGCCTGTACATCGCCACGAAGTTCAACGACGAGGCGCGTGCGAAGCTAGTGCTGCGCTGGCAGGAGTTGGAGATGGAAGAGGTGAGAAGGAAGATGGAAGAAGGAAGAGGGCAGATGTCAGAGGTAAGATGTTTGCCTGAGCCGAAGGAAATCCTCCAACTTGCCGACCACATCATGGGTGAGGCGCTAAGTGAGTTAAATGCCGACGCGGAAGATACGCTGACTGCCACTCAGGTGGCGAAGACGTTTAACATGACGGTCTATGACTTCAACTGCGTGGTGCGCGACATGGGCATCCAGTACCGCCGCCACGGACGCTGGAACATCTCGGACGACCTCGTAGGGCGCGACCTGGTGCGCCTGCGTACCCACGTGTCGTACTCGCTGAAGGGTGAGAAAAAGGTCCGCACGTACATGACGTGGACGCTCAACGGCTTGCGATTCCTTAATGCGAAACTTGGCTACCCGAATTTTTAACGAACACGGATTTTTCGGATTAAACGGATAAAAGTACGATCACGAATTGCACGAATCATACGAATAACTATGAGTGTACATTATATTTATAAAGGGAACGGTGGCGCAAAGATGATGCGCCCCGTCCCGAACCGAGAGGAGTATCTGAAGTTGAGGAACGGCGGGTTCCAGCGGGAGAACGTAGCCAGGATACGGCAGGGTGACGAGGCGTTAAAATCGTCGCTGGTACAGATGAACTATTCGTGTCTGCCCAACGACGACGGCACGCTGAAAGGCTCGAAACGCATGAGCACGACGGTGGGCATGGACATCGACCACCTGAAGGCGGAGGAGATGCCCGTCGTTCGCGAAAGGATACTTAGCAAGAAGGACGAGTTGGGTTTGCTGATGCTGGAGGAGAGTGCCCGCGGCGCAGGCTACCATCTGGTGTTTAAGCGTCGCGCTGATTTAGACCAAGTGGGCAATCTGAAATGGGCTTCTGACTTGTTGGAGGTCGCCTACGATGCTCAGGCTAAGGACATCACCCGCGTGTTCTTCACGACAACGGAAGCCGAACTCATCTACCTTGACGACGAGATATTTGAAACTGTTGCAGTGTCGCAGTGTTGCAGTTCTCAAGAGGCTTCCCCTCAGCCATCAGACCTCAAACATCAGCCATCATTTGACCCAGAGGCAAGATACAACGGGGTATTGTTCAAAGACATCATCGCGAAGTACTGGGAGTTGTTCAATGGTGGCAAGGAGCCGGTAGAGGGCGACCGTAATGTGCTGACGTTTGAATTGGCAGTAACTATACGTTCAATATGCGGTTACTCCTTAGAGCAACTGATGCAGGTCGTTCCTAACTATTGGGCAAAGTCAGATGGATCGTGTACTGCGGAGGATTTGGCCGAGTGGCGCAAGACATTGGAAAATGCCCTCAAGGAGCCTCGCAAGGGTATGCCCTACAGGTTGAAGCAGGTGCTGCAGGCATTGAAGTCGCAGCAGGCAGTGAAGGCATGCGGCGGTACGCTGACCACACCTCCACCGATGCCCAAGAAGTTGCCGCCGCTGATCAGGCTGTTGACAAAGAACGTGCCCTGGTTCTACAAGCCTGCTGTGGCCAATGCGGTGTTCCCAGGGCTGGGTGCCCACCTGCACGGCGTGAAGTTCAGGTATTGGGATAATGTGGAGCATGAGGCCACCTTTATGAACGTCCTGATAGGCCGTCAGAGTATCGGTAAGGGTACCATCAAGAAGCCTATCGAGTACATCATGGAGGACATCAAGCAGCGCGACCAGCCTAACCGTCAGCGCGAGGCTGAGTGGAAGCAGAAGAACCCGGGAGCGAAGCAGAAGAAAGACCCGAGACCAACCGATATTTGTATTCAGATGTTGATAGATAATCTCACGGACGCTGTCTTCAATCAGCGTATTGTAGATGCCAACAACAATGGTCAGCGCTTTATCTACACCATCGTGGATGAGATTGAGGGTCTGAAAAAGGTGACATCGAAGGGTACGGTGGATGAAGTGGGCCTGTTAATTCGTAAGGCCTTTGACAACTCTGATGCCGGCCAGGAGCGCGTAGGGGCCGATTCGGTCAGCGGTATAGCCCCCTTAAGGTGGAACTTCAACGCCAGTACGACACCGCCAAATGCTAAGAAATTTTTCTTGCGAATGGTGAATGATGGTACTGTGAGCCGACTGGATGTCTCGACAATTATCAGAACCGATGAGGACGATGATGCGGAGCCGATTCTGGGTATCTACGACCACACGTTTGCGCAGGAGCTCAAGCCCTATATCGATCGCTTGGAGGCTGCTAATGGACTCATTGAGTGTCCGCAGTCAAAGAAGCTCTCGCTTGAAATGAAGCAGGAGAACAAGGATGCCGCAAAGCTCTATGAGAGCGAGGCCTACAGGGGATTCTCCTATCGTGCTAACGTCATCGCCTGGCTGAAGGGTATGGTGCTCTATGTGGCTCACGGCTACAAATGGTCGAAGGAGATTGCAGATTTCGTCCGTTGGACTCAGCAGTATAACCTCTGGTGCAAGATGTTGTATTTCGGTCAGCAACTGGAGAAAGAACTGCGTGAAGAGGTTGAGATTCAGCGTCAGTCTGGGCCACAGAATCTGCTGGAGTTGCTACCCGACGAATTCACCAAAGACCAGTACCGTCAGATGCGCCAACAGCAGGGCAAGACGGGTAGTGGTGACAGCACATTGCGCAGTTGGCAGAGTCGCGGCTATATCGTCTATGACGAAGTAAGCGGCAGGTATTGCAAGACTGAGGAGTATAAAAAGAAGTTTTCTTCTAATTGACAATTGATAATTATGATTAGTGTTGATAACAACAAGGATTGCTTTGTGCAGCTCTGGCTACAGCTGGAGCGCACGAGGCAGCTCCTCACAAGACAATGCAAGCGTTTCTGTATCCGTCGTATATTGAAATCGTGGTTTGGCGTTGAAGCTTCCGACAATTTTATCTGGGAGGTGTGCCACATGGCCACCGTCGACGGAGAGCCACAGGAAGGTTGGAACGAACTGCCTGCGCCGAGTCTCTATCCGCGCAAGCACCGTGAATTGCTCCGCGCTATCGTGTCTCTCAAAACGGGCATCAGCTTCTACAAAGTTGACTTGAAAGCCCTCGACGCGGCCTACAGCATCGCATTTCCTAACAGTACACCGATTAACGTAAATAAAAAGAAGAGAAAATGACAAAATTAAGTGAACACTTTTCCCTTGAGGAAATGTGTAAGACAAAAGTGAACTTAGAAAACGTGCCTAACGAGGCACAAGTTGAGAACCTGAAGCGACTCTGCGGGTGGTTGGAGATGCTTCGCAGTGAGTGGAACCGAAGGTATGGTAGACTCTCCCCTGACCCCTCCCTGTCGAGGGAGGGGAGCAGAGACCAAGAGGAGCCGATTATCATCAATAGCGGATATCGTTCGGAGGCGGTGAACAAGGCTGTGGGTGGTGTGGCAGGGTCGAACCATCTGACGGGCTGTGCGGTGGATATCCACGTGTTGGGTAAGGAACAGGCGATACGCTATGCGTGCATACTCCTTGACATTGCGGATGAGTCGCAGGAGGACTTCGACGAACTCTTGATAGAGCAAAGCGCTAAGAGTCTCTGGATTCATTTCGCCGTCCGTCCCTTCGCCAACAGGCGACGTATAAGGCTGATGAAGGGATAGGCGAGTCTGGAGAGTAAACAAAAAACGGGTCCATCGTGAAGGTGGACTCGTTTTATCACAAATGACCGAACAGATTCTTCGTAAACAACCGAATGAAATTATCATAAATGACCGAACAAAATCACCACAAACAACCGAAAAAGTATCAAATAATTTGTGTAATTCAATAATTATCAGTATCTTTGCACCGAAAGTTCGACGAAATGACACGACGAGAGATAAATATTGTTAAGCGAGAGCAGAAAATGACCAAGACATTTGGTCATTCCAATATTTTTGCTACTCTCTCTCTCTCTCTCTCTCTCTCTCTCATGCGCTAACCGCCAGTCCACCTCTTTCTATACGTGCGCATACGTGCGTCAAAATATACGGCTTTCTTTGCAGAAATGCAAGGGAAGCCTTGTTATTTTTTGTCCCTATACTAATTACATATCCGTACAATGAAGAAAATAATCCTGATACTCGCGTGACGTCATCTATCAGACCGACCCCGCCGATGCACCGTCGGCCAAGCCGCTCGTCACCGTCATCTACGACCCCAATGCCGTGGGCGACGGCAACTACAACGACCTCATCTACCAGAGTGTGGAGCAGGCCGCCAAGGAGCACGGCCTGCGCACCATGCAGCTCTCGCCCTCCACCCGCGAGGAGGGGCTGGCTTACCTTGAGACGCTCTTCCAGCAGATGAGCGCCGCACAGGACACCGTGCGACGGCTCTTCATCGTGGCCGCCGCCAGTTACGACGACTACCTGCGCCGCAACAACGACCGCCTGGCCGCCAACCCCTATACCGACCTGCTCTACCTCGAGACCTCCAAGCCCCTCGACGGCAAGGGCTCCACGCTCTACGTGCCCTACTACGGCGCGATGTACGAGGCCGGCGGACTGGCCCAGTCCTTGGCCTCGGAGGTGCTGCTCGTGGCCGCCAACCCCAAGGTGGAGTCGGTCAGCGGAGCCGTCGACGGTTTTACGGATGGCTTCAACGCCGACTACATCCAGTACCCCGAACGGCTTGGCATCAGCAAGACGCTCGTCACCGAATATCTCT
>ONKX01000099.1 GCA_900318555.1 uncultured Prevotellaceae bacterium
AAGTTCCGCTACTGGGTCTACGACTGGAACGATGCGAACCTCTACATCTTCCAACTCGACCAGAAACGGCAGTCGACGGGTGACACGTACAAGATGGAGCATTGATCACGGGGTCGGTTCTACTGATCATTTTTTACGTTGAAAATTTGGATGTTCGAGAATAAGTTCGTATCTTTGCCTTCGCATTTGAAAACAATTGAACCGATGGCACGACCGATTAGGGAAAAAGCGGCACGGATATCTACCCCGTGATTCCTTAGAATATTGACTCTATGGTCTTATCGACTATTTCATTGAAATACTTCTCTTTTATTGAGCCAAGGCGGCGGTAAATGTCGCGTTCGACGTAACCCGCAATGATCTGACACTTAACCACACTTGGCTTTGCAAATGAGTGACCATTAAGCATATCATCAGTTAAAGGATAGGAGTATTGCGGATTGATAGTGTCGTTAGATGTTATCAATACGAGATACAATAGTCCTTCCTCATCCTCCTGAAGTGTATCATTGGAAACGATGATAGCAGGATGGGGCTTAAACGTTCCATCAGGGAACAAGAAATTTACCTCAACAAGATCTCGCTGATGATATTTCATAGATAGCGTGCAATAATGTGTGACATACTCTTCTTAGAGTGATCCAAGAAAGCTTCTCTCTCTTCGCGATGAGCCTGTACAGACTCTGGAGCAGACTCAATGTCGTTAACGGTCTGCTGAGAAAACAGACCTGTTGCCAATAATGCAGCTAATTTGCGGCGAGCAAGGGCATTGTTTTGGTCGTATGACAATGTAACGGTACACATAATCGTTCCTTTCCTTTATTATTTCGAGTGCAAATATAGGAACTTTTTCCCAAACTTCCAAATTTTGAGCACATTATTTCATGACACACTGGGGTCAGGAGAATTTGTGATAGACACAGAAAGGATCAAGTACAAGAATCACCGGGACAGGTTTGTACCGTAAACTGTACTTCAAAAAAACTTAAAGTCAAAAGTGCAAAAGCACATAATAAAAAAGCCGCCCTCAGACTCGATAGGCCTCTACCTCCTTCCTCACGGTCGAAAGAACCTAAGAAAAGCACATTTTATTTGGTTATTTGCTTATTTTTTTGTATCTTTGTAGCCGAAATCAGCGAACCTTAACAAAGGTCGGGATTATATAATAGAATTATGAGAAGAAGATTATTGATTTTTCTAGTCCTGTTGACCTGTGGCATGGCGGGTGCATGGGCTGAGGAACTAACCAAGGAACAGGCCTTGGAACTGGCACGGCAGTTCGTCGTCGGACATCAGGGCAAGAGAGCTGCAGCGGACAGAAGTGTCATCGACCCGGCAGGTCAGGTCAGTGGACTCTATGTGTTTAACGTCGGCACCGACGGCGGCTTCGTCATCATCAGTAATGACGACCAGACGACGCCTATTCTGGGCTACAGTGACTGCGGCAGTATCGACCCCGACAACCTGCCCGCGAACCTGAGCGCCTGGCTGCAGAGCTATGCCGACCAGATAGCGTGGGTGAAAGCCAATGGAGCCAACGGAACTCATAGGGCCAATAGGACAAACAGGACTGCCAAGGCCGCCATTGCACCATTAGTCCATACGCAGTGGAGCCAGGGCGTACCGTATAACACCCAGTGTCCGGTGATTGACGGTGAGCGCGCGGTGACCGGCTGCTTGGCCACTACTATGGCGCAGATAATGTACTATCACTACGCCCGCAACGGTTTCGCGGCTGCCGCCAACACACCCATTCCGGGATATACTACCACGACGCTGGACAAGAATGAGAAATCCATCACCCTGGATGTCGCAGGCCTCAGCACCACCACCTTCGACTGGGCCAATATGACCACTACTTATACGACGGGTAGTACGGGTGATGCCGCCAATGCCGTAACCCAGCTGATGCTGTACTGTGGCACGGCGCTGCAGATGGCTTATGGTCTGGGTGTCAATGGTGGTTCCGCGGCATATAGCGAGGCCTTACCTTTTGCGCTGAAGACCTACTTCGGCTACGACGGCGGCATCCAGCACTGCTATCGTAAGAACTACAGCTACGACGCGTGGGTGGACCTGATATACAACGAGCTGACGAAAAGTCGCCCTGTCGCATTGGGCGGTCAGAGCTGTGGCGGCGGACACTCGTTCATCTGCGACGGTTATGACAACAGTCATGAAGGTGCCGGTAGCGATTATTTCCACATCAACTGGGGATGGAGCGGCTCGAGCAACGGATATTTCCTGCTGTCGGTGCTTGATCCCTACGAACAGGGATTAGGCGGCTCGTCATCACTCGACGGCTTCAGCTACAGTCAGGATGCCGTCATCGGCATACAGCGGCCCGATGAAGACAATACCGACTACTGTCTTTCGCTGGAGGGGTTGCGCCTCAACGGCGACAGCGAAGCTTCATTGTCGAGCAAGACATTCACACGAGCATCAACAACAGACCCCTTCAGTGACATCAGCCTCTACTACGCTGTGTATAGCTATTGCTTCGGGGAAGGTCACGCGTTCGACACGACTGTGCAATTGGTGGACGGCAGCGGTACAGTGAAGGAGACGTTCAACTGCTTCGAGAACAAGCTGATGAACTGGAACGGAAGCACCAGCGGCATGCTTGATCTCACTATCTCTCCCACAGTGGACGACGGTACCTATTATATTAAGGTAATGAGCCGCCCCCATGGCGAAGAGAAATGGCAGGAATGCCACGATGGTGAAGCCTACAAGCTAAAGGCCGTCATCAGCGGCACCACCTTGACTATCGATGTACCCATCCCGGACAATACGACTCCCGCAAGCGTTACGTTCGGCGAAGTGACGGGCGACAAGATGACAGGTCACGAACATACCGTTACCGCTACCATCACTGGCGGTACGGGCAAGTACAACGGCAATATCTTCCTGCGCGTCAACAACGAAACCGTTATGGGAACAATCCTCAATATCGGTGCTGGCGAGAAACAGGTATTGCGGTTCTCCTTCAACCCCCTAAAAGCCGGCCCGACAACAATAGCACTCTATAACAGTAAGACGGGCGGTACGCTGCTCGGCACGGAGATGTCCATCGGCAATATCGTTTTCACGCTCGACAACGAAGGTGACAACACCAGCGTTATCGAAGCCAGCGACGGTACGACGACCGACGCAAAACTCAACGGACGCACGCTCTATAAGGACGGCAAGTGGAACACGCTGTGCCTGCCCTTCGACGTGACCATCACCGGAAGTCCCCTTGATGGCGCCGAAGTTCGTACACTGAGCAGCGGGTCTCTCGTTGACGGCACCTTGACACTGACCTTCAGCGACCCTGTGACGACTCTCCAGGCCGGCACACCATATATCATCAAGTGGCCTAAGGCTGAAGGTTATGACTCCGCTGATCCTGATACCCGCGACATTAAGAATCCCGTGTTCACCAGCGTGAAGATTGACAACAGCGACGCTGCTGTTGCCCGTAGGACGATTCTAAGCGATGATGGCAGGGTGCAGTTCAAGAGCCTCTATAGTAGTCGTAATTTCACTGCCGACGACATGAGATACCTCTTAGTGGGTGCCAACAATACATTGTACTGGCCGAAGGTCGGTGCAACGATTGGCGCACAACGTGCCTACTTCCAAATAGACCTCAGTAATTCCGAGCCAGGTGGCGGCGCTCCCGAACTGAAAGTAGTGCTGAATTTCGGTGACGTGGAAACGACATCGCTGCGCGAAATTAGTAATGAGGAATTAGGAATCACGAATTATGATTACTACACGCTTGACGGGCGGAAGCTCAATGCTAAGCCGACGCAGAAAGGCTTGTATATAGTGAATGGACGTAAGGTCGTGATTCAGTGAGAAAAAAGCAGAACTTGCCCATGCTTTATCGAACGTGAGCGAGCTCGAACGACGTTCAAATAATAATAAAATTAAAATAAATAGTAATAATTAAAAATAGGAGAAAACGTGATGAAAAAGTTTTATTCAAAGCCTTCCGTGATGGTCGTGAAACTACATCGCAGTAACCTAATCCTGTGTACCAGTCAAATTAATAGCGTCTACACCAACCTTGGCGCTGACAGCTTCGAATGGGGTGGCGCTGGCGACGAAAACGCAAGGTAAATAATGAAAAAGCTTGTAAAAAGCTTATGAAAAGACTTTTGTTAACGGTCGTGATGGCTATAGGAATGGTAGCCACTCGGGCACAGTACGACATCATCCCGATGCCCCAGCGTATCACGATGGATGCGAAGGGGACGGTGCTGAACATCGAAGGACAACCGCAGGTGATGGAGCGGCTGACGGACAAAATCGCGTCGCCAAAGAATCACCGGGACAGGTCCCTCTGATTGGCCTCTGATTGGATAGAATTGTTTATGATATGACAGTCCCTGACATATTCTTACTGCCATTTCTGAGCTCGGAACGCTGCCCATCGCTTTTCAAACGAAGCGAGATGCTGTTGTTTAAGATCCTCTGTCAAGAATGACTTCGTGATGCTCGAGCGGAAGAGCTGCTCCAGTTCGTCAAGACTGAGATTCCATGCCACTACTGCAGCAAAAACATCATCGACATAGGGGTTGCCCTCTAAGTAGGCAGGGTCGTCGTCGCAAAGCACCACACTAACTCCCTGACGGATATAATCTTTGGCAGGATGCTGGGTGAGGTCAGCTGCATAACCCAGGTAATGGTTCGAGATAGGACACACCTCCAGGGCGATACCCTTTTGTTTGACTTGCGCAAGTACATCGGGATATTTATACAGATTGAAACC
>ONKX01000042.1 GCA_900318555.1 uncultured Prevotellaceae bacterium
TGTAAGATGACCAGTCCGCGACGACGTTTGCGTCCTGCGCGTCCACTGACCTGCGACATCATCATAAACGAGTGTTCAAAGGCGCGGAAGTCGGGTTGGTTCATCATGCTGTCGGCATTGACGATACCCACGACGCTGACATTGTCGAAGTCGAGACCCTTCGAAATCATTTGCGTGCCGATGAGGATATTGGTACGACCGGCTCCGAAGTCGGTGATGATGCGTTCGTAGGCATTGCGGGTACGGGTGGTGTCGAGGTCCATGCGAGCAATACGGGCCTCAGGAAAAACCTCGCGCACCTGTTCTTCTATCTTCTCCGTACCAAAACCGCGCGTACGCAGGTCGGTACTGCCACAACAGGGACACTCCGTAGGTATACGGTAGGTAAAACCACAGTAGTGGCATGTCAACTGGTTCAATTGGCGGTGGGCAAAACCGCGACGATTCTGGAATAAGATGACCTGTTCGCCACGTTCCAGGGCTTCACGCATACGCGTTAATAATAGAGGTGAGAAGGCTCCCACCATCATCTTGCGGTGTTGGAGGTCAGCCGTATCGACGACCTGTATCTCAGGCAGTTCGATACCCTTGTAACGCTCCGTCAGTTCCACCAGTCCGTACTTGCCCGTCTTGGCATTGTGGTAGCTTTCCATAGACGGCGTCGCAGTGCCCAACAGCACTTTCGTATCGAATTGAGAATTAAGATGTGCCAACATGATGGCGGCACTGCGGGCATGATAACGGGGAGCAGGATCCTGCTGCTTGTAACTGGTCTCGTGTTCCTCGTCGACAATGACCAGTCCCAGTCGCTGGAAGGGCAGGAATACGGCACTGCGGGCACCGAGAATGACATCGTAAGGATTGGGCGACAATTGTTTCTGCCAGATTTCCACACGTTCGGCATCGGAATACTTCGAATGGTAGATGCCCAGACGATTGCCGAAAATGCGCTGCAGACGTTGCATCATCTGCACCGTCAGCGCTATTTCAGGCAAGAGGTAGAGTACCTGTTCCTTGCGTTCGAGAGCTTGGCGGATGAGGTGGATGTAGATTTCCGTCTTACCAGACCCCGTAACTCCATGCAGCAGCGTCACCTGTTTCTTCATCTGCTGCATCAGAATGTCGTTGTAGGCATCCTCCTGAGCGGCACTGAGGGGTTGGATGAGGTCAGGACGATAGTCGCCACCATGATTCAGGCGACCAACTTCTACCTCGTAGGTTTCGAGTAGCTGACGCTTCACCAGTTGGTTGATGGTCTCGGCAGAAGCACCACTGGCGTTCATCAGTTCTTCGCGTGTCACTTCCTGCGGATGGCAGTCCTCTTGGTCCCACCCTGATAAGGCCAAATACTCGATAAAGGCCTCGAGTTGTTTCTTGGCCCTCGACAACACGTTCAGCGCCACATGCAGGGCCGTCACATTACGGTATTGCAGGGTCAGACGGATGTAGGTCTCCGTGCGTGGTTTATAGCCGTCCTCAGCTTTCAGTCCTGCTGGCAATGCCGCTTTATACACTTCACCAATGGGCGACAGGTAATAGTCGCTAATCCAGTGCCACAGACGCAGTTGCTGTTCGGTGACGATGGGTGTCTGGTCCATGACCTGCTGAATGGGCTTCACCGCATAACCCTCAGGTTTTGTCGTATGAACACGACCTACCAGTCCGACATACGACTTCGAACGTCCGAAGGTCACCAGCACACGAACACCTACCTGCACCGTCATGCCTTCAGGCACGGTGTAAGTAAACATCCCATGCAAGGGAACAGGCAGAATCACATCAACATACGTCATACAGGCGGCAAAGATACAAAAAAATAGGCTAACTGCAAAGAGTTAGCCTACCTTTTTATGGAGTTAAGGAGTTAAAGGAGTTAAGGAGTTAAGACATTACTTAACGTTTCCAACCTTTACCAAATACTCTGCAATCTGGACGGCATTGAGCGCAGCACCCTTGCGGATCTGGTCGCCAGAGAGCCAGAAAGTCAGACCATTCTCGTCGCTGAGGTCCTTGCGGACACGACCCACATAGACGTCATCCTTGCCAGCAGTCTCCAACGGCATAGGGTACTTCAGATTGGCAGGGTCGTCAACGAGCGTACAACCAGGAGCAGCAGCGATAGCCTTCTGAGCTTCCTCGACGCTGATGGGCTTCTCAGTCTCAATCCAAACGCTCTCAGAGTGACTGCGCAACGAGCTGACACGCACGCACATAGCCGAGCACTTGGCATCGGTATGCATAATCTTGCGGGTCTCGTTGTACATCTTCATCTCTTCCTTCGTGTAGCCGTTGGGCTGGAAGACGTCAATCTGCGGAATGACGTTGTAAGCCAACTGATGAGCAAACTTCTTGATGGTCTTCACCTCACCCTCTTCTACCATCTCCTTATACTGCTGTTGCAGTTCGGCCATAGCAGCAGCACCAGCACCTGAGGCGCTCTGGTAAGAAGAAACATGGATGCGCTTGATGTGCGAGATTTTCTCCAGTGGCTGAAGCACGACGACCATCATGATAGTTGTGCAGTTGGGGTTGGCAATGATGCCACGCGGACGGTTCAGCGCATCCTCGGCATTGCACTCGGGCACCACCAAGGGTACATCGTCGTCCATGCGGAAAGCGCTGGAGTTGTCAATCATCACAGCACCATACTTCGTGATGGTCTCGGCAAACTCCTTCGACGTGCCGGCACCAGCAGAGGTGACAGTCAACTCCTTACCGCGGAAGGTGTATTTCGTGCCTGCTGAGCGTTCTGAGCCAAACAGCACAAGTTCGTCCATCGGGAAATTTCTCTGGTCGAGGATGCGTAAAAACTCCTGACCTACGGCACCTGAGGCACCCACAATTGCTACTTTCATAAGCCTAATTCTTTTCCAATATTATTATTTGGGGTGCAAAGGTAAGCAAAATATTCGAAATACACGCCATTTTCTTTCATTTTTTCACTATTTCGTCTTTCCGACTATCACAATGCCACCATTTTCGGGGATGACAATGTTCATCTGCTGTTTCTTGTTCTGCTTGACGGTCTTGACGCTGCCAACGACATTCGGATCATTGGTATATTTAGCATCGTCAGCATAGACGGTCAGCTGGGTGTCCTTCACAAACATGGGCAACGAGATGACTTTCTTCAGCGGCTGCTTTTCGGCATTGATACCGGCTATGTACCATGTATCGCCAGCACGGCGGGCAATGATGGCATACTTGCCAGGATAACCGTCGATGAAGCGTACCTCGTCCCAGTTGGTGGGCACCTGTTTCATGAAGTCGATAGCCCAGGCGGGAGCATCCTCCAGATTGTTGGGAGCCAAAGCGAAGTGCTGGACGCTGCTCTGGAACAGCACAGCGGTAGCCAACGCATAAACATCGCTGGTACGACGATAGGTACCACGATCATTGCCAGTGCTATAGCGCTTATTGAGGGCCGAACCACCCCAGTCCATAGAAGCTACGGTGTTGCGGATGAAGACGTGCGTACAGCCGTTCTTGGCCTCAGCATCGCAAGCGCCCTGTCCGAAACTCAGGTTCTCGGAAGCCAGCACAGCCTCAGAGGCGACGTAGTTCGGATACATACGTTCCCAACCACGAGGCAGCGTACATCCGTGGAAGATACACTGCAGACCAAACTCGTTGGCATCGGTCAGGATATCTTCGTAGAGCTGCATCATCACCTGCTTATCACCACCGAAGAAGTCGACCTTGATACCCAGAATGCCATTTTCCTGCATCCACTTCATCTCCTGACGACGAACGGAACTCTTGTTCATCTTCTGACGAGGACCCTGAGGAGCGTCGTTCCAGAAACCGTTACTGTTGTACCACAGGAACAGACCTACGCCCTTTGACTGGGCATAGCGCGACAGCTCGGCAACCTTGTCGTAACCAATCTGTGAATCCCAGTGGGCATCAACCAATACGGAACGATAGCCCAAAGCTGCCGAGAAGTCGATATACTCCTTCTGCTCCTTGTAGTTGCAACTGCCGTCCATGCGGATAATCCACGACCAGGTACCCTTGCCATAGGTATAGTCCTTCGAAGCCTTGTATTTGGGCTGCACGAGGTCGTTGGCAACGGTGGTCTCCACGATAGGAGCCAGCGTGGTACCAATGGTCATCGTGCGCCAGGGAGTCAGTGCAGGCAGGGCAACCTTGGCATTCGGAGTGCCCCAGCCGTCCATCTCTGATGCCTGTGGGAAGTCGATGCTGTATTTGGCACCACCGTCGTTCTTCAGCGCGCAACCGACATAGTTGCCGTCAGTACCTGTCTCAGAAATAATCACCCAACCCTGAGGTGTCTTGAACAAGCAGGGGAAGGTATAGCCCTGGCCCCAGCCATTCTTACCCATCTCGTCGTCCCAGGTATAGCTGGTCTCATAGCTGGGATAGGTACGGGCGAAACCACCCATCGGCTTCACCTGCGGGCAGAGGAACGTCGTCGTTCCCTCAGGCAGCACAAAACTACTGGCCTCGCTTTCGACGACAGCACTGAACATATCCTTTTTGGAAGCATAGATCTTATAGCGGTAAGCCACGTCACGACCCGTCACACGGAAAATGACATCCAATGCGGGCTTGCCGTCTTTCTCAAACTGGCAGACAGCCTCCGTCGCCTCATAGCTGACGTGGCTCTGCTTGATGGTCTTCAGCGAATACTCGTCCTTAACGGTGGTTGTCTGACAGTCCTTCAGGGTAAGGCCCTGCGACAGGTCAGCGAAATTCATCACCACACCCAGCGGAGAGGGAGTGATAAATACGGTTCCGTCGAGCGTCACCTGATACGTGGCTTTACCGCCTTGGTCACTCACGGTAACGGCCATCTTGCCGTCGGGACTCTGGAATGTCTTCTCAGTTGCTTGGGCTGTCAGCAGACACAATGCCAATGCTGCAGCAGTCATCATTCGTTTCATCATAGTTCTTTTTTGGTTTTATATCTTACTTCATACTTCTTACATCATACCTCTTACATCATCCATCTTACCTCTTACCTCTCACTTCTTACCTCTAACTTCATACACTCCCCCCGCCTTGGTATCGAGATCGTACTCATAGACAGGACGGATATCCAACTGTTCGAACGATTTTAGTTCTGGAGAGCGTAGGGGCTGCTTGACATCAGCCGATTCGTACAACGCATTGGGACAAGGACCAGCGGCTTCCTTCAACCCCTTGCCCTGCAGAGGCACATAGGAACGCAGGCGCAGTTTTCCGCCTATCGTCGAACGTATCTTTGCGGAACGAAGTTTTGCTTCGCTCCACTGCTCGTCAACAATGAACCCACCACGAGCCCTGAGGCCTTTCACCTCACCATCTGTCCAAGCATCAGGCAGGGCGGGCAACAGGTGGACGGCACCGTCGTGACTCTGCACCAACATCTCGCAAACACCGGCAGCACAGCCGAAGTTACCATCAATCTGGAAGGGCGGATGGGCATCAAACAGGTTCGGATAGGTTCCTCCGTGCCCTCCCCACTCCACTGAGTCGGGAATCAGTGTCAGCATATTCTTGATGATGCGGAAGGCGTGGTTGCCATCCAACATACGTGCCCAGAAATTAATCTTCCAGCCCAGGCTCCAACCCGTAGCCATATCGCCACGTTGCTTCAGCGTGTTGGCAGCAGCCGAGAACAAGTCCGGATGGGAATATGGGGAAATCTGATTCGAGGGATAGAGTCCGTAGAGGTGAGAGATGTGGCGGTGCTCGTCTTTGGGATTATCACCGTCCCACAACCACTCCTGCAACTGTCCGTAACGTCCAATCTGCATGGGAGGCAGTTGCTGGAGGGCAGTACGATAAACGACAGTGGAATCGTCGCTGATGCCCAATACCTGAGCGGCACGCACCACCTGATTCAACGCATCGAACACAATCTGGTTGTCCATCGTAGAACCAGCCGTCACGGTGGTATTCTTACCCACGGGGCCATGCTCTGGCGAAACAGTAGGCACCGTGACCAACCAACCAAATTCAGGATGAATGCGCATATAGTCCAACAGGAAGTCAGCAGCACCCTTCATCACAGGATAGTAGTCTGCCAACAACTGCTTGTCGCCAGTATATGCGTCGTCAACCACGCACCACCCGTTGGGAACATTCCCCACGTGGTACCGTCGACGGGTCCGGCAATACGCCAAAGGTCAGTATTGTGGTGAGCCACCCAACCCTTGCAACCATACATCTCCTGTGCGGTCTTGACACCCGTCTCGCTCAGGTCCTTAATCATCGCAAGCAGCGGTTGCTGGTTCTCAACGAGGTTGCCAACCGTTGAGGGCCAGTAGTTCATCTCCGCATTGATATTGATGGTGTATTTCGAATCCCAAGCGGCATTCTTCTTGTCATTCCAAACGCCTTGCAGGTTGGCAGGCTGTCCGCCAGGCTGCGAACTGGAAATCAGCAGGTAACGGCCGTACTGCATCATCAGCGACACCATATCGAGGTCGCTACCGTCGAACGTCGTCAGGCGCTGGTCGGTAGGCAAAGCCGCCGTTCCCGCAGGTTTTCCTGCGGGTTCCTTCAATTCTAGCGACACGCGGTCGTACTGCTCCTGATATTTCTTCAAGTGCTCCTTCAACAACTGCTTGTACGCCTTGCCCTTGACAGCAGCTAGCGTCTGGTTGTTCTTCTTCACAGGGTTACCGCTGATATCGTGATAGTTCACGTAATTGGTAGCGGCGGTGATATAGAGCGTCGCAGTAGTGGCGTCGTCCACCGCTATCGACGTGGCCTTATGCTCAATCTTACCGTCCGACTCCACCAGGATGCGACACTCGGCTTTCAGACCAGCCTTGATGCCTTCCTGTTCCACACCGTCAACAACGGCTGCCAGCTCGTTGACGCGTCCTTCGATGCCTTCATGTTCAAAAACCGAAAAAACCTGTGCAATCAGCTGGCTGTCGAAGCTCATGTCGAACTCCAGCTCGCCCTTCTTCGAGGCTTCCAGTCGTACGATGATGACATTATCTGCCTGCGAAGCAAAGACGGTACGCACATATTTCACGCCATCCACCTCGTAGGTGGTGGTGTTCAGTGCATTACCGAGGTTCAGTTCACGGCGGTAATTCGTAGGCTCTGCGTCGCTGTCATAGTCGAACTTGAGTTTCAGACTACCCAACGGCAGGAAACGCATGCCGTGAGGACCACGGAAAAAGTACTTATCCAACAACTTATGAGCCTCCTCTTCACGACCCATCAGCGTCAGGTCACGAACCTCCTGCAGGTGTTCGCGGGCTTCAGGACTGTTATTGTTATGAGGGGAACCGCTCCAGAAGGTTTCCTCGTTGAGTTGGATTTCCTCTGTTTTGACGCCACCATAAACCATTGCCCCAAGATGGGAATTGCCAACGGGCAACGCTTTCAGCCATTTCTTGGCAGGTTGGTCGTACCATAACTTATGCTCTTGGGCTGTAGCAGTCAATGCCAACAGACAAACTGCCATTGTCGTTAATAGCTTCTTCATATTTCTTAATGCTTAATGTTAATTTCCTGTCCTTGATAGTTTACTGTATTCGAGGTGCCGTCAGGCCAAACCACCGTGAATGCCCTCGACTGAAGCATTCCGGGATACTCACCCTTCCTCGCACCAATGGTCAGCGTGTGCGTCTTGTCGTTCCACTGGAGGGTAATCGTGCTGTATGCACCTTTCTCGTAGTTATAGTTGTCGCCCTCGTCTTCGTAGAGCACAAAACGGCCGTCAGCACCAGGATAGACGCGCAGTTCGAGGTTGTCCCACGCCTTCTCACCCACATACTGCATCTCAGGACCCAAGGGCAGAATGCTACCGGCACGCACGAACATCGGCACGCGGTCGAACGTCGTCTCAAGGGTGACATTCCGTCCGCCCTTGTATGCCTTGTTGGTCCAGAAATCATACCACATAGCACCCTTCGGCAGATACTTCACAGCGCTCTTCGTGGCCGTGAAGTCGATGGTTCCGACGGGAGAACCGTCGGACACGGACTTACGGTCCCACCCTGTCATGGCATCCGTGCGAATGATCTTTTCCTCCGTATATTGCGGGTCAACGATGGGTGCGGCAAGGATGCAACGACCGAACATAAACTCGTCGGTCATGTTCCACACCTTCTTGTCGCTGGCAAAGTCGCTGAACAGCGGACGCATGTAGCTGTCGTTGTTGCTCGTCACCTGCCAGGCCGTGCTATATAAATAAGGTAACAGACGATAGCGCAGGCGAATCATCTTCTCGATGGCGTCATACACCGGCTCGCCCTTTTTGCCAAACTGCCAGATTTCACGAGGCGCATCGGCACCGTGACTGCGGAACACAGGGCAGAACAGTCCATACTGCATCCAGCGCACATACAGCTCCTGGAACTGAGGATTCTTCGGCGCCGAGGCAGGGCCCTGGGTATTGTAGGAGCCACAGAAGAATCCACCGATGTCAGTATTGAAATTGGGATTGCCCGTCAGCGAGAAGCTCAGTCCGGCAGGCACCTGTTTGCGCAACATATCCCACGACGAGTTCACGTCACCGCTCCACATGTTCGAGCCGTAGTGCTGCTGACCGGCAAACGACGAGCGCGTCATGATGAACACGCGCTTTTGGCTATTGGCTGTTGGCTGTTGGCTGTTGGCTTCTTTACGTTGGGCCTGATAGATACCGCGAACGGTCTCCAACGGGAAGGCATTACGCTGTGAACGCCAGGTACCGCCATACACCTTGTGCGCATAGTCGCTCTCTCGGGGATTGAAGAAGTCGGGGTCGGTAGAGTCCATCCACCACGCGTCACAACCGTAGTCGTAGAGCGTCTTCAGGTATTTCCAATAGATGGCGCGGGCCTCAGGACTGAAAGCATCATAGACCTTCACACCCGAAGGATATTTCATGACGGGCGGCCAGATATGCGAGATACCGCTTTGTGGCCACGTCTCGAAAGGCAACAGCAACCCCTTTTCGTTCAGTTCGCGGAACTGCTGCGTCTGAGGTCCGAAGCTGGCCCAAATCGAGATCATGAAATGGGCGTGCTTGGCGTGCACATTCTTAATGAGCTGAGGCCCTGTAGCAAAGTCCTCCGACAGGAAGTCCATCGCGTTCCACAGATAGTTCGAGCCCCAATACTGCCAGTCCTGAATGATACCGTCCAGAGGCACCTGCAAGGCACGGTACTGGTCGACGATGCTCTCCGTCTCAGCGGCAGTCTTATAACGCTCCTTCGACTGCCAGTAGCCGTAGGTCCACAGCGGGAACATCGGCACGTCGCCTGTGAGGTGACGCATCTGGGCTATCACACCGTCGGCACTTCCACCGTACATGAAGTAGTAGTCAATGCCCTGACCGGCCTCAGAGGTAAACGACATCCCCTCGGCATTATCCTCAAACAGCGTCGGCGAATAGTTCTCCCAATAGAGTCCCCAGCCCTTGATGCTCTGCAACACGTTCTGGAAGTCCTCCAGGTTCGACTGCTCCATGCGTTTCTTCTCACCACGACGGTTCATCTTGCCGTTCTGGATAGTTCCCAGACCGTAGATGGCCTCGTCCTTGTCGAGGAAGAAACTCTGACTGACCTCGAACTCCCCCGTGTTCTTACGCACCATGCTGATGCCCTTTTCCCTCAGGAGCACCTTACCCTTGTTCGTCATGAATACCAAGGTCTGCGTCTCGGGTTCGAGCTTCACCGTCAGCTCGCTGCTCTTCCACGTGTTACCCGTATGCGTCACGGCAACATTCTCCGGTTTGGCGGTAATGACCAACGTCTTCGTAGGATCATCTTTTACCACATGAACGATACTCGGCGTGAAGAACTCCACCTTCACGTCTTGGGCCTTAACACTGCCCAGCGACATGGCCATCAGCCACGCAAACATCACAATCTGCTTCATCATTTTAGGACTTGATCTGGTTTATGGCTGCGAAGGTACGAAAAAAATCCGAGCCCACCAAACGATGAGCCCGTTTTTTTGTCTTGTGCCGCGAGCGAACTTTCGCCCTTGGGCGCCGCTCTTGCCGAGGCAAGCGCCGTGTGCCGCGAGCGGGACTCGAACCCGCACAGCCGTTATGGCCAAGGGATTTTAAGTCCCTCGTGTCTACCATTCCACCATCGCGGCAGCAGACTTATTGCTAAATCGGGTGCAAAAGTACAAAATAAAATGAAGAATGAAGAATGAAAAGTGAAAAATTTGCTTCCGCACTTCACTTTTTGCTTTCATTCTGCCTTTTTGCCTATCGTTTTGTGCCTACAGAGAGGAATCCGTTGGGACCTGTCGTGGAGGCCAGATACTTCTGCAGACCTACGTCACCTTCCTCACCATTTTGGCAGAGACCGCCGTTGTTGAGGTCGTATTTCTTACCGCATTTGCCACATTTGGCAATGCCGCTGGTGCTCATCGAGACGGGATATCTGGGGTTGATGGTGTTGTTTTCGCGACGAACACAGTTGGGGCACTGGACGTCGTAGGCCACAAAGCCACCGTTGGGTGCGGTGTTGAATGTCTGAAAGCCCACGATGATGCCGTTGTTGAGACCCAGGATGTAATTCGTCAGGCGTTCCAACTCCGTTACCTGCTGATGGGTGGCATCGCCGCCCTGATTGCTTTGGAAGTGGAGGACGAGTCCCCCCATGCTCGAATCCCATATCTTGCAGAACACACCTCTGGAATCGATGTTCATAGCCGAAGCGAGCGTAGGATCGAGGTGCAGGCTGTTGTCGTAAGTGAAACGGCAGGGCCACGTGGAGTACTCGCCTTCAGCCTGACAGGACGCCAACAAGAGGTAAGAGGTAAGAGGTAAGAGGTATAAGAATAGTCTTTTCATCGCAGTAATGCTTGTTCGGCGTTAGTGACGCGGTCGAAGGCGAAACCTTCGAGCACAGTGCCCATGAGGGCGCTGATGCGGTCGTTGCAGAGGTTGCCGATGGAGCCTTCGTGGGTGTGATGGATATCCTTGTTGGGGCGGAAGGTGCCAGCCTCGATGTCGAGACCCACCTTCTTGTAGGCATCGCGGAAGGGCAAACCTTCCGCCGCGAGGCGGTTCACCTCTTCGACGCTGAACATCGGGTCGTACATGGGGTTGTCGAGGATGTCCTCGCGTACCTCTATCTTATTTATAATATAGGCAGCCATCTGGAGGCAGTCCTTCAGTTCGTCGAAAGCAGGCAGGAAGACTTCCTTGATGATTTGCAGGTCGCGGAAGTAACCCACGGGCAGGTTGTTCATGATGAGCGTCACTTGCTGGGGCAGAGCCTGTAGTTTGTTACACTTGGCACGAATGAGCTCGAAGACATCGGGATTCTTCTTATGCGGCATGATGCTCGACCCCGTCGTACACTCCTTGGGGAGCTTGACAAACGAGAAGTTCTGCGAGTTGAACAGGCAGGCGTCGAAGGCCATCTTTGCCAGTGTGCCAGCAATGGTTGCAAGGGCAAAGCCAACGTTACGCTCCATCTTTCCACGTCCCATTTGGGCATAGACGACATTATAGTCCATCGAGTCGAAACCCAGCAAGTCTGTCGTCATCTGACGCTTCAAGGGAAACGAGGAACCATAACCAGCAGCAGAGCCCAAAGGATTACGATTGGTCATCTTGTAGGCTGCCTGCAGGAACAGCATATCGTCTGTCAGCGACTCTGCATAAGCACCAAACCACAAGCCAAAGCTAGAGGGCATAGCCACCTGCAGGTGCGTATAACCAGGCATCAATACGTGCTTGTATTGTTCGCTTTTCTGGATGAGTTCGTCGAACAGCACCTTTACACCTTCAGCCACCTCCATCAATTCGTGACGGGTAAACAGCTTCAGGTCTACCAGTACCTGGTCGTTACGACTGCGGCCTGAATGGATTTTCTTGCCCATATCGCCAAGTTTGCGCGTGAGCATCAGTTCCACCTGTGAGTGTACGTCCTCGACGCCATCCTCAATCTGGAACTCACCGCGTTCGCAAATCTGATAGATGTTCTTCAGCTCAGCCAACAGCAGGGGCAATTCATCCTTGCCGATGAGTCCGATGGATTCCAACATGGTGATATGAGCCATAGAGCCCAACACGTCGTACTTGGCCAGATAGAGGTCCATCTCGCGGTCACGACCAACGGTGAAGCGTTCAATCTCGGCATTCACCTCGAAGTTTTTTTCCCAAAGCTTGTTTGCCATAATTGTAATTTTCTAGAGATTCTAGATAGTCTAGATGATCTAGACAAAAGGTATCTGCGACAGGGCGTCAGCGATTTTCTCCACACCATCCTGCAAGGGACCAGCAACCATTCCTTTCAACATAAAGGGAATGTCGGCCTTGACGGTGACCTTCATCTTGCTGGTCTCAGCGGTGACAGGCAGCACCTGAATCCACAGGTTAAAGGGCAGTGGCGACTGCTCTGCCTCAAACTTAACACATTTGTTTTCCTCGCGCTCAATGATACGCAGCTTGATGACACCCACGGGGTCGACACTCACCTGTACTGAGTCGCTGTCGAACTGGAAGTCCTTGAGTTTATCCTCAGGAACACGGTCGCGAACACGCTCTAAATTGGTCAGATCACTGATATTCCTATAAACAGCCTCAACGGGATAGTTGATCTGCTTGATGCTACTTTCGAATTTGCTCATATTTTTTTATTAAATTCCCCAAACGCTGGGATCCTTACGCCATTCTTTTAATACCTCAATCTCCTCGGGCTTGATATAGCCCGTCGCAGCAGCCTGCTCCAATACGGCATTATAGTCACTCAAGGTGATGAGTTTAACCCCTGCCTCACGGAAAGCCTCTTCTGCCACAGGGAAACCGTAGGTAAACGAAGCCACCATACCTATGACCTCTACACCGTATTCACGTAGAGCAGCAACAGCCTTCAGCGAAGAGCCGCCAGTAGAAATCAGGTCCTCGACGACGATGACCTTAGCGCCCTTCTTCAGTTCGCCTTCCACCTGATTGCCCATGCCATGATCCTTTGGCTTTGGACGCACGTAAGCGTAGGGCAATCCCAGTTCGTCAGCTACGAGCGCACCCTGAGCAATGGCACCTGTTGCCACACCAGCCACAGCCTCAGCCTCAGGGAAGTTTTCCTGAATGGCATGACAGAGTTCGAGTTTGACAAACGAACGGACATCAGCAAAACCCAGTGTCTTGCGATTGTCCGTATAGATAGGCGACTTCCAGCCCGAAGCCCAAGTAAAAGGCTCGTTAGGCTGCAACTTGATGGCCTTGATATCCATCAGTTTTTGGGCAAACAGTTTTTTGATTTCCATATATTTAATGTTATTTTATCTTCATCAATAGAATTCCCACAATAATCCAGATGATTTCACGCACACGACAAATGATGCTGACAAAGATACCCAGGGCTGCAGAGAGTCCCAAGGCAGCAATGGACAGCACGAAACCACCCTCCTGAACGCCCAACTGCATGGGCAGGAATCCGATGAGGTTGGCAAAGAGCGTGGTAAACGACACTATCAAAATGGAGTGCATATAGGTCAACGTCAGACCGCCCCAGCCTCCTCCGCAGTCGATGCCGAAAAGCAACAGCATGAACATCACCTCAGAACTTTGTAGCACACGCGACAGGAATTCCAATACCAGACTGGTGTAAAACGCCTTGCGGTCCTGTCCGTAGAGTGCCGATATCTGGGCGTCAATGTTACGCAGTGCCTCTGCGTGTCTGCCACGAAAGCGACGGCTCCAGCCTCTCAGTCCTGGTATCTTACCGATAATCCCCAGTGTGTAGACCACCAGTCCGTGACGATAGCCTCTGGAGAAGATGTAGAATGCCACGAGGCAGAATACGACGATGATACCCAGTACGATGGCAATGGCTGTGGTGATGGGCATATCGCCAATGAGTACCAATGCCAGATAGAGGAATATGGAGACGAACCAAAACCAGAAGTGGGCAAAGAAGTGCATCATGGCATAAAGGATGACTGACGATGTGGCGTGCTGGTTGTCGATATCTTTCGAGAGTTCCATGATGCGGTAGGGCTCTCCTCCCAGTCCGCCAACAGGTGTTGCATAGTTAAGGGCATAGCCTGTGATGGTCAATCTATAGATACGCCAGAAGCTAACGGGCGACTTGCCACCCAGATTGCCTTTGATGATAGCCTGCCATGCCAATGCGTTGAGGCCATAGACGAAGAACCAGACACCTACGATGGGAATCAACCAGTAACCTGCGTGACAGAGATGCTCCCATAGTTCGACGAAGCTGACATCAAACGTCAGCAACATCACCACGACAGCAGCAATGCCCAGAAAGAAGAACAGATTGTTCAGTCGTTGCTTCGTCCACTTCATTGTTTATTCAAATTGTGTCGGCAATTTTCTTGCAGAAAGCTTCGTGGCGACGATTGATGTAGAGGTAGAGCAGTCCCATGCCGACGATTTCCCATACGAAATTCATGACAGGGATATCAAGCAGACAGAATACAAACAACCAGAAGGAGCGGAAATTGAACGTCAGCAGTCCGTTCCAGAAAATAACGGGCAGCGACTGGTCGTGGAATTCCTTGCGGACACTCTCTGGGATGTTTTCCGAAGCACCAAACTTCTCACGCAGTTTCTGCATCAGACGCTGGAACTGAGGAGTCACCTTCTCCTGCTTCTTCGTATAGTCGATGTAAGACTTCTGGAAGTAGCGCTCGGCCCAACTGTGCGTCTCAGGCGTCATCTGGTCGTAGATTTCCTGCTGGCGCTTGGAATTGTCGAGTTCAGCACCCTTCTCGCCTTTCAGGAAGAAGAGGTGTACCTGGATGTAATAGTCTGCCAGACGCTGCTGACCAGCCAGTCCCATAACACCAGAGATAACTCCCAGGATGTAGGCGATAACGGTGGCGATGATCACATTCTGTTGTGTGTCCTCAATGCCCAGCAGCGAGAACTCTATGTCGTGATGCAGGTAGAAACGATAAACCAGTAAGTGGTAAATGGGAATGAACCAGGCGAAACCTGCCACACCATCGAGAATACGTCCCAAACGGCTCTTTTTGCCTGACAGTCGCGCCAGTTGTCCATCCGTACAATCCAAAATATCGGCAATCATCAGCAGTACAATGGCGATGATGTTCATCGACAATCCCCACCAACCACTATAATACAAACTGCCGCAACCAAAGAAAATGGCACTGGCTGCACCGACAATCATCGACCAGATGGTAACGGTATTCGGATGGATGTCGAATTTATTGAAAAAGACAGCCAGATAATAACAGAAAGGACGGATGACATGGAGGTCAAGCCAGTCTTCCGTCTCTGCTGATTTTAGTGTTGCTTTAAAATTCTCGTTCATGCTTTATTTTATTCAGTATGACTTTTGTCGCGATTCGGCATAGCTCATGTCAGCATGGCTTTGCTCTCACTGCTCCAAAAGTTCATTTTTTTGCCTCTTCAAACACGCGCTTGATGGTGTCGCAGACAACCTGTGTCTGTTCCTTACGTCCCAGCGTGATGCGCAGACACGACTCCAAGCCCTTGTCACCCATGAACTTAATCTTATAGTCCTGAATCTTCAGGGCCTCCATCAAAGCGTCCTTGATTTCAAGCGGATATTTAATCAGGATGAAGTTGGCAACAGACTTATATACTTTGAAGCCTGGCAGGTCGCCCAGCACCTTCTTGTACAGCTGACGTCCCCACTCCATATCTTCGGCCACATGGCGATAGTGTTCGTCGCTGTCGAGAGCTGCCAATGCCACAGCCTCTGAGAAACGGTTGAAACCCAGATACTTGTTGATATAGCTGAGGAACTGGTCGTGACCCTTGCCGATGAAACCAAAGCCACAACGCAGGCCTGGCAGTCCGTAGAACTTAGACAGCGTACGAGAGATAATCAGGTTGCTATATTTGTTTACCAACGGAGCGATATAGTCGACGTCCGAGGTGATGAAACTGGCATAAGCCTCGTCGACAAGCACCATCGTGTCGCTGGGGATATTTTCCATGATACGGCCAATCTCCTCGCTGGTCAAGCTGTTACCTGTGGGGTTGTTGGGCGATGCCAACAGCAACATACGGGGATGTACGCGGTTGGTGTATTCAATGACCTCGTCAACGTCGTAGGCAAAGGTGTCTTCCTGCTCGTGCAAAGGATACATCTCGAAAACGCCATCACATTCGCTGGCTACACGGTTGTAGTACCACCAAGAGAACTCAGGGATGAGAATCTTCTTGTTGTCGCCCTTGGTCAGGAAATAGTGGATGGCATTTTTCAGGATATCCTCGCCTCCATAGGCAAGCAGCACTTGCTCCTCAGGCACTCCGTAAATTTCGCTCACGCGAACACTGATAACACTCTTTTTACCCTGATCGTAAATTCGGGTATAGAAGCAAAGATCCTTTGCGTCAAAATTCTTCACTGCGTCAAGCACCTTTTGGCTTGGCTCGAAATTAAATTCGTTCCTATCAAGATAGTTCATTGTATTCTTTTTTATTTCTTACAGCCTGCAAAGGTACGAATAAGTGAGCAAAGAACCAAAGTTTTTAAGAATATTTTTAATCCCCGCACGACAGCCGCCTCTTGTCAAGGGTTCTAAATCTTGTTATTTTTCGGTAAAACATTTGCTTATTTGAATAAAAAGTATTACTTTTGCAAGCTAAAAGAGCGAAAACTTAACAAAATGATATAAAAATGGCAAAAAAACTGTTATTAGGCGACGAAGCGATTGCATTAGGTGCCATACATGCCGGACTGAGTGGTGTGTATGCTTATCCAGGCACTCCTTCGACGGAGATTACTGAGTTTATTCAAGGCAATGCGATAGCCCGTGAGCGTGGACTGCACAGCCGTTGGAGTACCAACGAAAAGACAGCTATGGAGGCTGCACTGGGTATGTCGTTTATGGGAAAGCGCGCCTTGGTATGTATGAAACACGTAGGACTGAACGTCTGTGCCGACCCGTTTGTCAACAGCGGTATGACGGGTGTGAACGGTGGTGTCGTCGTTTTGGTAGCTGACGACCCCTCGATGCACTCTTCACAGGACGAGCAGGACAGCCGTTTCTACGGTAAGTTTGCATTGATTCCTACTTTCGAGCCCTCTAATCAGCAGGAGGCTTACGATATGATGGAGGTGGCCTATGCCTATAGTGAGCGCATCAAACTCCCTGTTCTGATGCGCGTCACCACTCGTATGGCACATAGCCGTGCCGTCGTAGAGGTGAAGGACGAACCCAGTCAGGAAAATACGCTGAACTATGATGCTATAGCTGCCAACTGGGTGCTCCTGCCAGCCAATGCCCGCAAGCGCAATGACTTTGTGACGGCCCAGCAGACTCAGTTGGAGCAGGATGCTGTTAGTTCGCAATATAACAAGTATATAGAAGGTACGGATAAGAAACTGGGTATTCTGGCCAGCGGTATTGGTTATAATTATGTAATGGAATGTTTCCCAACGGGATGCCCCTATACTATCCTGAAGGTTTCGCAGTATCCGCTTCCCAAGCAATTGGTGCGACGACTGATGGATGAATGCCAAGAAGTGCTCATCGTTGAGGAAGGCCAGCCGTTTATTGAGGATATGGTTCGTGGCGTTGGCGATCCGAAGAATGTTCACGGCAAACTCGACGGCACACTGCCTCGTACGGGTGAACTGAATCCTGATATCGTCAAGAAAGCTTTGGGTATGGAGAGTGGCGAATGCTTCGACCCCTGTGCCGATGTCGCTCCACGTCCCCCTGCATTGTGTCAGGGTTGTGGTCACCGCGATGTTTATACGGCCCTCAACGAGGTGCTGAAAGAGTTCAATAATCCTCGTGTGTTTGGCGATATCGGTTGCTACACACTGGGCTTCCTGCCTCCCTTCCGCGCTATCCACTCATGTGTTGATATGGGTGCTTCGATTACGATGGCCAAGGGTGCTGCCGATGCAGGTCAGTGGCCTGCCGTTGCTATCATTGGTGACTCTACGTTTACCCACTCGGGTATGACGGGTTTACTTGATGCCATCAACGAGAATGCCGACATCACCGTTATCATTTCCGATAACCTGACGACAGGTATGACTGGTGGACAGGATTCTGCTGGTACCAATAAGTTTGAGGCCATCTGTCGTGGTTTGGGGCTGAGCGACGAACATCTGAAGGTGGTTGTTCCCCTGCCGAAGAATATGCCGGAGATTACGCAGATTATCCGTGACGAAATCAACTATCACGGCACAAGTGTCATCATCCCTCGTCGTGAGTGTATGCAGACTTTGCAGCGCCACCTCAAGCAAAAGAAAGCGGCTGAGAAAAAGTAAAAAGGTAAAAAAGTAAAAAGGTAAATCATGAAGACCGATATTATATTGTGTGGCGTAGGAGGACAAGGCATCCTCTCTATCGCAACGATTATTGGCGAGGCCGCCATGAATGAGAATCTGTATATTAAGCAGGCTGAGGTTCACGGAATGTCACAACGTGGTGGAGACGTGCAGTCGAACCTCCGTATCAGTTCCGATCCTATTGCCAGCGACCTCATTGCCAAGGGTAGTGCAGACGTGATTATCTCTATGGAACCTATGGAGGCTCTGCGCTATCTGCCCTTCCTGAAGAAGGACGGTTGGATTATCACTTCGTCGACACCGTTTGTCAATATCCCCAACTATCCCGATATGGAAGTTATCAAGGCTGACCTCGACAAGCTGCCTAACGTCATCATGCTCGACATTGAACAGAAGGCCAAGGACGCTGGTGTTCCCCGTTCGGCAAATGTCATCCTGTTGGGTGCTGCCCAGAAGGCATTGGGTATTGAATATAAAAAGCTGGAAGAGGCCATCAGCCGAGTTTTTGCCCGCAAGGGTGAAGCCATCGTCGAGGCTAATATCAAAGCATTAGCAATTGGTAAGGAGGCCCAGAAATGAAGACTCCTATCAATAAAGAACTGGTAGACGGGCTGATTGCCAAGATGGGCATTCAGGACTTCGCCAAGGCCACCATCCGTGAGGTGAAGCAGGTGGCGGCCATGGCCGAGAAGGAGAGTGGCGTAGAGTTCATCAAAATGGAGATGGGCATCCCCGGACTGCCTGCCGCACAGGTAGGCGTCGACGCACAGATTAAATCCCTACAGGACGGCATCGCCCACTCTTACCCCGACATTCAGGGCTACCCCGAACTGAAGAAACAGGCTTCTCGCTTCGTCAAGGCATTCATCAATGTCGATATTGCACCTGAGGGTTGTGTGCCCGTCTGTGGTTCCATGCAGGGCACCTTTGCTTCATTTCTGACCTGTTCGCAGGCAGACAAGAAGAAGGACACCGTACTGTTTATCGACCCAGGGTTCCCTGTTCAGAAGATGCAGTTGCAGGTGCAGGGCGTGAAGTATGAAACCTTCGACGTCTATGATTTCCGTGGTGAGAAGCTGGGTCCCAAGTTGGAGAGCTATCTGAAGAATGGTAACATCTGCGCTATCGTCTATTCGAATCCCAATAACCCTGCGTGGATTTGTATGACGGAAAGCGAGTTGCAGGCTATTGGTAAACTCGCAACCCAGTATGACGCTATTGTGATGGAGGACCTCGCCTACTTTGCTATGGACTTCCGCAAGGACCTCAGCAAACCCTTCGAGGCTCCCTATCAGCCTACAGTGGCTCACTATACGGACAACTATATGTTGCTCATCTCTGGTTCCAAAGCGTTCAGCTATGCTGGCGAGCGTATCGGTGTGACGTGCATCTCCGATAAACTGTTCCATCGCCATTTCGCTGACCTCAGTGCCCGTTACGAAGGACTGCCTTTCGGATTGGTCTTCTCCACCCGAATGCTCTATGCCCTCTCGTCTGGTACTAGCCATTCTGCACAGTATGCTATGGCGGCTATGTTGAAGGCTGCCTGTGACGGAACCTATAATTTCCGCAATGAGGTGAAGGTCTATGGCGACCGTGCCCATAAGCTGAAGGAAATCTTCCTTCGTCACAACTTCCACATCGTCTATGACAAGGACTTGGATCAGCCCGTTGCCGACGGTTTCTACTTTACCATTGGCTATAAGGGAATGACCAGTGGGGAGCTGGCTAAAGAACTGATGTACTATGGTGTTTCGGCCATCTGCCTGATTACCACAGGTTCCCATCAGGAAGGCTTGCGCGTGTGTACCTCTTTTATAGAAGACCACCAGTACGACCAGTTGGAAGAGCGTATGCAGATTTTTGCTGCAAATAATCCATGATAATTTTCAACATTATAAACTAATAGTATGACTCAAAAAAATCTTTTCAAGACGTCTTGTATGGCTTTGCTGATGGTTTTCGTCAGTAGCACAGCCTTTGCACAGGACAAAAAGGAATCTAAGGGCATTGACTGGATGAAGGAATTGAAAGAACGAATCACCATCAATGGCTACATGCATGGCGGTTATGAATACAACGACAAAGGTGGAAAGACCACCAGTTCGTTCAATTTCAAACGAGCCATCTTCTGGGGTAAAGCCAGAATTACCGACCGTTGGTCGTTCCTGTTTATGAACAACTTCGCCTTGTCGAAAGGTGTTTTGGAGTTCTATACCAACTATCGTGTGACGCGTAACAATGCGCTGAACGTCCGTATTGGTCAGTTCCAGCACCCGTTCTCGTTGGAGAGTCCGTTGTCACCAACTATGCTCGAACTCGTTGACGTCACCTCACAGGCTGTTACGTATCTGGCTAACGGCAACGAACCTCTGCTCGGTCCCAACTACGGACGTGACCAAGGTATCATGCTGTTGGGTGATCTCTTTAATGATCACTTCCACTACGAGCTGGCAGTGATGAACGGTCAGGGTATTAACACCGCTGACGGCAACAGCGACAAAGACGTCATCCTGAAGTTAGAGTACCGTCCCAGCAAGGAGTGGCGCCTCGTAGCCTCTGGACAGAAAGGTCGCGGACATGCCATCAACACCTGTGCGTGGAACGATATCCAAGTTGGCGAAGACTACCGTCGCGACCGCGTCAGCTTTGGTGGCGAAGCAAAAATCCCCACCCAGTTAGGCCGTAAGTCGACAAGTGGTGGCGTTTGTCTGCGTAGCGAGTTCTTGGCTGGTAAAGACGGCGATGTAGGCAGTCGTGGTGCATACATCACAAGTTCTGTAGCATTAGGACAGGGTGTGGACGCAATCGCATCGGTCGACTACTACGACCGTAACACATCAGAGAGTGGATGGCAGCAGACCAATCTTGTTGGCGGTTTGCAATATTGGTTCTACCCCAAGTGCCGTTTGCAGGTACAATTTACACATAGTTTCTGCGGTCATCTGCTTGGTGACGACTACAACCGCATTCAGGCTCAGATGCAGGTGGCCTTTTAAAGCCTCGTAATAACGTAATAACGAATAACGAAATGATTATAAAAGTTCTTTTGACCCTCATTTTTCTGGCCGTAATGATTGGTGTGGGTCTTTACACCCGTAAACAGGCCAGCAGTGTTGATGGTTTTGTGCTTGGTGGCCGTGCCGTAGGTCCCTGGCTCACCGCTTTTGCTTTCGGCACCAGTTACTTCTCGGCAGTGGTCTTCGTAGGCTATGCAGGACAGTTTGGTTGGAAATATGGTTTGTCCTCTGCGTGGATAGGTATTGGTAACGCAGTCATTGGATCACTGCTTGCCTGGATCATCTTAGGTAAGCGCACCAAATTGATGACGCAGCATATTGAGAGTCGTACGATGCCAGATTTCTTTGGTACCCGCTTTAGCGATCAGGGTCTGCGTGTGGCTGCCTCTATCATTGCCTTCGTATTCTTGATTCCCTATACTGCAGGTGTCTATAGTGGCATTTCACGTCTCTTCGAGATGGGTTTCAATATTCCTTATGAGTATTGTGTGGTTATCATGTCGATACTCACAGCCGTTTACGTTATACTTGGTGGTTACAAGGCTACGGCCATGAACGACTTCATTCAGGGCATTATCATGCTCTTTGGTATTGTGGCTGTTATTGCTGCTGTGCTCTCTGCACAAGGCGGACTGACGGAAGCCGTTAATAAGCTCGCCCTATTGCCTGCCGATGGTGCCACAGAGCCTGGTAGCGGTATGTTTGCCACATGGTTCGGTCCTGATCCCTGGGGACTGTTAGGCGTCATTATCCTTACCTCGCTCGGTACGATGGGACTGCCCCAGATGGTGGGTAAGTTCTACTCCATCACCGATGAGGCTGCCATTAAGCGTGGTACCGTTATTTCTACCATCTTTGCTTTCATCGTGGCTGGTGGTTGTTACTTCCTCGGAGGTTTCGGACGTCTCTACGATCCTGTCATCAATCCTGCAACAGGTAAGATAGCCTTCGACTCTATCGTTCCTGCTATGCTTGTCACATTGCCTGACGTACTTATTGCCCTCGTAGTGTTGCTCGTCCTAAGTGCCTCTATGTCAACACTGGCATCGTTAGTATTGACGTCCAGTTCTACCATGACTCTCGACCTCATCTATCGTGACAAGAAGTCGTTGCCAGGTGAGGTGGAAGATGGAACCATCGACGATATTGTTTCTGAGAAAGTTGAGCGCCGTAAGGTCGTCGTGATGCGCGTGTTAATCATGTTCTTCATTGCCATTTCTCTGCTTATCGCCTTGAATCCGCCAACGTTCATTGCCCAGCTCATGGGTATCTCTTGGGGTGCACTGGCTGGTGCTTTCCTCGCTCCGTTTATGCTGGGTCTCTACTGGCGTGGTGTCACTACTGCCAGCGTCTGGGCCTGCTTCATCTGGGGTGTGGGACTGACGGTCATTAACATGCTGGCAGGCAACCCCATCAACCCCATCAACTGTGGTGCTATCGCTATGGTAGGAGGTTTCCCTGTGGTATGGATTGTCAGCCTGCTCTCACCCAAGATGAACCGCCAGCAAGTAGATAAGATTTTCGAGTGCTACAAATAACATTTTTATAACGTCATAACTAAAATAATATGATTTGGAATCCGAATAAAGAATGCATGAGTCGCGACGAGATGAGCGCGCTCCAGAGCAAAAGACTTCGCAGGATAGTTGCGTACGTTTATCACCATGTACCATTCTATCGTAACAAGATGCAGGAACTGGACATTCGTCCGGATGATATTCAGACTATTGAGGATATCAAGAAGCTGCCTTTCACTACAAAGAAGGACCTGCGCGACAATTATCCCTTCGGCTTGCAAGCTGCTCCTCAGAGTGAAATCATCCGTGTACACGCTTCAAGTGGTACGACGGGTAATCCCACCATCGTAGGCTATACTCGTAGGGATATCGGTGTGTGGAGCGAATGTATGGCTCGCTGTCTGACGTCGTTTGGCGTTACCCGCGACGATATTTTTTCTGTGGCTTACGGCTATGGCTTGTTCACTGGCGGACTGGGAGCCCACTATGGTGTTGAGCATCTGGGTGCCTCTGTCATTCCTGCAGGAACAGGTAATACGGAGAAACACCTGAAACTGATTCGCGATCTGGGTATTACGGGCATTGCCTGTACACCGTCGTACGCCCTCTATCTGGCTGAGACGATGGAAAAGTTGGGCATCACGAAGGAACAGATTAAGTTACGCATTGGCGCCTTTGGTGCCGAGCCTTGGACAGAGAAGATGCGTCAGGAGATTCAGGAACGACTGGGTCTGAAGGGTTACAACATCTATGGTCTCTCTGAGGTCATGGGTCCCTCCGTCAGCTATGAGTGCCAGATGCAGAATGGCTCACACATAAACGAGGACCATTTCTATCCTGAAATCATCAATCCTACGACGCTGGAATCATTGCCAAACGGTCAGACAGGTGAACTCGTATTCACCACTCTGACCAAAGAAGGTATGCCCGTATTGCGCTATCGTACTCGTGACCTGTGTCACCTTATCGACGGTCCTTGCGACTGTGGACGTACGAATGTCCGCATGGGACGTATCGAAGGCCGTAGTGACGATATGCTCATCATTCGAGGCATCAACGTCTTCCCGTCTCAGGTCGAGAGTGTCGTGCTGTCTATGCCCGAATTTGCTCCACGCTATATGCTTGTCGTCGACCGCGTCAAGAATCTCGACACGCTGCTCGTACAAGTGGAACTGCGTCAGGAGTACTTCACAGGCACCTTCGATACGCCAGCTGCCGTTGACGCCCTGGAGAAGAAGTTGTCGAACAAACTGAAGAGCGTACTCAGCATTGTAGCCAAGGTACAGCTGAAGGCTCCTGGCACCATTGAGCGCAGTCAGGGCAAGAGCGCTCACGTCATCGATAATCGTAAACTATAATTACATAATTATGGAACTATCTAATTTCTTTAATCCTGAGTTCGAGACTATGTCGCGCGAGCAGATTGAGGCACTCCAGCTGGAGCGTCTGCAGAAAACCGTGCGCCATTGCATGAACTCGCCCTTCTACAAAAAACGCTTTGAGGAGATTGGGCTCAAACCCGAGGACATCAAGAGCCTTGCCGACCTGCGCAAGATTCCCTTCACTACGAAGCAGGACTTGCGCGACACCTATCCCTTCGGAATGGCCAGTGTACCCCTCCAAAAGTGTGTTCGTCTGCACTCCAGTTCAGGAACCACAGGTAACCCCACCGTCATTCTGCACACGCAGAAAGACCTTGACGAGTGGGCCAATCAGGTGGCTCGTAACCTCTGGATGGTAGGTTTACGTCCTGACGACGTCTTCCAGAACTCATCAGGGTATGGTATGTTTACTGGCGGACTTGGTTTCCAATATGGTGCCGAGAAGCTGGGAATGCTCACCATCCCTGCTGCTGCTGGTAACTCGTTGCGTCAGATTAAGTTCATCAAGGACTTCGGCACAACAGCCATCCACGCTATTCCCTCTTACGTTACCCGTCTCTACGAGGTAATGAAACAAGAGGGTGTCGACCCCCGTCGTGATACCAAGTTGAAGGTGCTGGCCATCGGTGCCGAGCCTCACTCAGAGGAACAGCGCAAGCGCATTGAGGAAATGATGGGCGTGAAAGCCTACAACTCGTTTGGTATGTCGGAGATGTGCGGTCCTGGCGTCGGATTCGAGTGTAAGGAACAGAATGGTCTGCACTTCTGGGAGGACTACTACATCGTCGAAATAGTAGATCCAGAGACGCTGGAGCCCGTGCCTGACGGCGAAATTGGCGAACTGGTACTCACCACCTTGTGTCGTGAGGCTATGCCGTTGTTGCGCTACCGTACACGTGACTTGACGCGTGTGCTGGGTCGCAGCTGTCCCTGTGGACGTAACCACATCCGCCTCGACCGTATGCGTGGCCGCTCTGACGATATGATTGTGTTGCGTGGTGTAAACATCTTCCCCATCCAGATTGAGAAGATTCTCATGAAGTTCCCAGAGGTGGGTACCAACTACCTCATCACGCTGACTACCGAGGACAATAACGACCAAATGACTGTCGAAGTAGAGCTCAACGAGGGTACCGACGATTACGCAAAGTTGCAGGCACTGGCAGGCGAGATTCGCCACCAGCTGGGCGACGAAATCCTGCTCAAGCCTCGTGTACGCCTCGTCTCCAAGGGCACCCTGCCTGTCAGCGAGGGCAAGGCCGTGCGTGTCATCGACAAGCGAAAAGTATATCAATAACATCGTTATAACGAAAGAACGTAATAACGACATAACGTAATAACGAAAAAATAGAAAACTATGACAATCCATCAGTTATCCATTTTCATCGAGAATCGTTCAGGCACGCTCATCAAGGTGCTCCAGATTCTCAAGCAGGCCAACATCCAGATTGTTGCCTCAACGATTGCCGATACGGCAGAGTATGGTATTTACCGACTCATTTGTTCAGAACCCCTTCGTGCCTACGAAGAACTGAAGAATGGTGGTGTGGCTGTTGCCCTGAGCAACGTCTTTGCCCTCGAGTTGGACGACGAGCCTGGCCGTGCTGCCGACGCCGTGCAGACCTTCTCAGAGGCAGGCATCAGCATTGCCTACATGTACACCTTCCTGCTTCGCGGCAAGGGTATCATGGTGTTCCGTACGGAGAATTCCGAGGCGGCCCAGAAGGTCATTACTGACAACAAACTCCGTTACATAGAGGAGCCCGACCTGTCGAAGCTGGTGTAAGTGCTCATCCTTCATGAATGAGCTGATAACATCAGTCAACGATGCGGTATGGGGCTATGTGCTCATCATTGCATTAGTGGGTTGCGGCTTGTGGTTCACATGGCGCACCCACTTTGTGCAATTCCGCATGATTGGCGAGATGTTACGCGTGCTGACGGACTCGGCTGTAGACACGGTGGAGGAGCACGTCAGGGAAATGGGACCCAAGCAGCGACGCATATCCTCGTTCCAAGCCTTTGCCGTCAGCGTGGCCACCCGTGTGGGTACTGGCAATCTCGCTGGTGTGGCGTCAGCCATAGCCATTGGCGGTCCTGGAGCCGTATTCTGGATGTGGATGATAGCCCTTGTAGGTTCAGCTACGGCTTTCGTCGAATCTACGCTTGCACAGTTGTTCAAGCAAAAACATAAGGACTCGTTCATCGGTGGCCCTGCCTATTATATTCAGCGGGGATTGCACAAGCGGTGGATGGCCGTTACGTTCGCCGTACTCATTACCTGTCAGTTCGGCCTTTCCAACAATTCTATCCAAGCAAACACCATCTGTGGTGCCATGCAGGAAGCCTTCGGATGGTCGCCTGTATGGGTAGGATTGGTGTTAGCAGCCTTGGGCTTGATCATCGTCTTTGGCGGCATCCAGCGCATTGCGATGGTTTGCGGTGTACTTGTGCCGTTGATGGCTCTGGGATATTTGTTGCTGGCTATCGTGATTGTCGTGATGAATATCGAGCTGGTTCCTCACGTTTTCAAGGTCATCGTGTTCGACGCTTTTGGTATCGAACAGGTTGCTGGAGGCGGTATAGGGACAACGATTATGTATGGTGTAAAGCGAGGTTTGTTTTCGAACGAGGCAGGTGAGGGTAGTGCACCTAACGTGGCTGCAACGGCATCTACGACGCATCCCGTCAAACAGGGACTTATTCAGGCGCTGGGCGTGTTTACCGATACCCTGTTGGTTTGTTCCTGCACGGCCTTTATCATCCTCATCAGCGGGCTTTACAGCGTGCCAGAACTGAATGGTATTGCCCTCACGCAGTCGGCCTTGCAGTCGGAGGTTGGTGCCGTAGGGCCTGTTTTTGTGGCCATTGCCATCTTCCTCTTCGCCTTCTCCAGCATCATCGGCAACTACTACTACGGTGAGGCGAATATCCGTTTTATCACACCGAATACGACGATAATGACCATTTATCGCATCTGTTCCGCTGGCGTGATGGTCATCTTTGGAGCTATTGCCAGTTTCGAACTCGTCTGGAACATCGTCGATTTCTTCATGGCCTTCCTCACGGCCTGTAACCTCATTGCCATCGTCCTCCTTGGTCGCTACGCTTTCCGTCTGCTTGACGACTACCGCAGTCAGAAGCGTCAGGGCATCAAGGAACCCACCTTCCACCGCAGTCAACTGCCCGAACTCGAATCCGAACTCGAATGCTGGGAATAATTACAAATTGTCTTATTCACAGTTTCACAGTTTCACAGTTTTATTTTTAAGGGGTACCCCCTCTTTCTTTGTCTATTTTATATATACTTATTTATATATATTAATAAATATTAACACTCCCCGTGCAGGTCTAAACGCCCCAGGGCTCAAAAAAGAAACTGTGAATTGTGAATCTGTGAAGATTTGGCTTTCTTTGCTCCCTCCCTATAAAAAGTTTATTCCCTGCCTAGGGAATTTTTGCGCGCTGCCTAGGGAAATAAAATTCCCTCCTTGGGAATAAACTGCTTACTTCCGCTAAACGGGCGGTTTAGTTCCTTTGGATTGCCTGCTTACTTCCCAACGAAAAAATGCGCCTCCGCAGATGGGAAGCGCATTGTAGAAATATAAAATTCGTTGTCTGATTAGAGAGCGAACTTGTAACCCAAGGTGAACATGAACACACTGTTGTGGCTCTTCTTGTCACTGTTGTCATTCTTAAATGTGTTTGTCAAACCCCAGTTGTAACGAGCGTCGAACACGAAGTCAGCATACTCATAAGAAAGACCGATGGGAATTGACAGCTGGACCTTGTTGCAAGCATCCTTGATGTCACCATCAACTGTGATACCGCCATTAGAATACTTCTCCTTAGCTCTTACCAGGAAACCAGGCTGAACACCAACCTTTACGGCAAAGCCCTTGAACAGATAAGCATTGGCCAGGATGGGTACGTTGATATAGTCAAGGTTTGTCT
>ONKX01000039.1 GCA_900318555.1 uncultured Prevotellaceae bacterium
AACGTCACTACGCCGTCGCCCAGATACATCTGCAGGCTGCGGTTCAGGTGAGCCTTCTCCAACGCAGTCTTCTGATCCATGTCGCATTCGTCTTCAAAGAAAGAGGCGAGCTCCATCGTCCAACTGCAGAGCAAGCGTTGAAACTCGCTCATCGAGTACTTTTGTTTCTTCTTTCGCATAATACTTTTTTTTTTTGATTACTAAAAACTGTTTTATGGATCGAGCTGGCCAGCTTTTCCGTTTGCGAAATTACAAACACTTTCGGGTATAAAACAAACTTTCGCGCCACTAATTAATGGCGCGAAAGCATTACTAAATACTACGTGTTTAGTTCGACTGGTTCAAACAAGTCCTTTACACGTAAGTTAAGCGCATTTGCTATCTCATGCAGACGCGCAAACGACGGATAAATGCGGTGGTTTACATACTTGCCCATCTGCTGTTCGGATAAGCCTAAACGGCGGGCAAGTTCGCGGTTAGTTACGTTTTTTTCTGCAGTACTTCATACAGTCGTAGCTGCGACTCAAATTGTTTTTTTGCTTTCATTGCTTTTGATTGTTTATTTTTTAGTTGTTTAATAATCGTTACACACTTGCGCATAAAAAAACGGGCGACGTTGCCACCCGCTCTTGTCGTTGTCAACGTATGACAGAAATACTATTTTTTCCTTTCAACCCAATTTTCCGCCCTCACTCCTGGCATCAGGCTGAAATGTTTAAAGTTGTCTGTAACAACTGTCAAATCATAGTGAAGAGCTGTAGCCCCAATGAAGATGTCGAGACTACCAACTTCTTTGTCAAGGTTCTTCTTAATTTTGTTCAAGGCACACCGTATTTGCGCATATTCATTAAATACTTCACTGATGTCGTATACAGTAACGTACTGGCGTAACCATTCCGGCTCCTTGATATGTTTCTCGTAGTCACCACTTTTCATTGCACCGTAAGTCAGCTCTGCAAGAGTTACCTCCGATGCATAAATTTGGTCGATATCTTTTTCAACAACATGTTCTTTCACGCCATTGCGCTCATGGAAAAACTCAATCCAAGTGCATGTGTCGAGAATGTACTTTTCCATTAGTCGTCGAGATTGATTTCACGCATGTATTCATCTTTGCGGGCTTCCTTGATTGCTGCCTCCATTCGAGCGGCATCCTCAGGATCGTCTTTCCAACAACCAGCGAGTGACATAAGACCGCGTTTGCGTTCTTCCTTGGAGAGTCTTGGTTCTTTGACTGTCTCTTTGGCTTTATCCAATGATTCGGTCAAGAACATGATAACAATCTTCTTCTCCTCGGGAGTCATCCCCTCCAACAAACTGAAATATGGTGCCATCGGGGTCTTCTGTAATTTTTTTGCCGTTGCCGTCATCATCTTATCTTTTTTTTTCGCTGCAAATTTAAACATTATTTTCGATACTTCCAAAAATAACGCACTTTATTTTGCATGATAAAGCCTCACCGCCCTGATGGAGGGTGAGGCTTCTTCCACTCTATAAGCCCATGGATAAGTTTTATTCTCTACTCAACTGCGTGAACCAGGCGTACCGAGTATCCACAGGAGCGAGATTCGCTATCATCTAAGGAATAAACTTCTGACGAAGTGAACTGTAATTTGTAGGCATTATGAGAATTATATTTCGTCGATGTCCAGTAGTTGCCTATCGAACCAACATGATTCATAGCTGTTCCATTGCGATTACCTGCAGCCGGCAGGAACACACAGCCAGCATACTCCATTTCAGTCCAAGCGGCGGCATCGTAGGTGTTGCCGTTGTAGTCAGCATCGTCTTTGTTGACATTTTGGGGGGCATCGACGCCATCGGGGTGCATATATATGTCGGGGAAGATGATAAGGCCGGCCTTGCCTGCTACCGTGGCCTTGGCAAAACGACCGTGCGCAGTGCCGTTAACGGTTGAGGCAGAACGGGTTTTCAACACATAATCCCACTCATATCTGCTCGGCGTGCGCCAGCCCGAGCCCATGGTGGCACCCCAGTCCGTGAAGTCGTAGTTATTGTAATAATAGCCATCCGTCGAGTTATGGATTCCGTAGTATGACATGGCGGTGCTCCATCCGAAGAGGTCGACGGTGCCTGCGGTGCTGACCGAGCCGTTGCCGTTGAGGGCGTTGTTGGCCACGGCATTGCCCACGTAGTCCCATTGGTGCTCGGCGAACTGCCACGTCCACGTCTCCTGCGTGTTGCCGTCGCCGTCGGCTGAAGTGCATTTCGCCTGCAGGTTACCCTTCGCGAAGTACACCTTGTCGCCACTCTCATTGATAGTGAACTTGCCGCTGATGGCGCCTTCAGGTACAGCCCACCTGGCGATATTATAGATGTGGCCAGCTTGGAGTTTTTGATCGCTGGGGAGGGTGATCGCTTTGCCATCCACTCTCAGGGAGATCGTCTTTAGATTATTCAAGACGCCCTCTACACCTACAGCAAATGTTGCAGTGCCTGAAACGTCAGTTGTTACTTTACTGTTTATCACTAATGGTTCATTCGTTCTGCTATTTGTAAATATGACATTGACTTCTGCTGAAGGCCTCAATCCGTTGATGGTGAAGCTGAGAATGGCATTCCTGGGTTGAAGGGCATAGCCGCTGGAATAAGAAAAGACCTCTTCTAGGCTGAGCTGCTCCACGCCTGCTGCCGTCGAGGTGGCAAAGGCCTTGGTGTAATCAGTGTCAAAAAGCATACTGTAGCCTTCATTTTTCACCTTCAGGAACCCATAGTCTTCGTAGCCGGCAGGTAACAGGACGGCTCTTTCTGTTCCGGCGAGAAGTGCATCGGCACTGCCGGTGTACTCTTTCTGGGTATAAATGGTGCCGCTGAATGTTCCGCCAGACTGCCACTCCAGCAAGCCGGCAAACCAGCCCGTGTTAACGTTAGCGCTAGTATTAACGCCACTTACAAACAGCTTGTCGCCCGTGCTGAAAGAGAGCTTATTGGTCCCGTCGTTATATGTGGCGCGGGTAGTGGCATCGAAGCCCTCGCAGGTTACATTGACGGTGACGGGAATGGCATAGCCTTTCTGGGCGGTTTCCCCGTGGTTGATGACGACATCGTCGTCGTCGCTGCTGCTACAAGCGGTGGTCAGCAGCATGGCTGGCATCAGCATGGCCATTGCAAGCACTTTGAAGATAGTCTTTGTGATCATATTTTTTGTTTATGTTGTTAATACTCGGATTTTTATAGCTCGTCGCACTCTTTCAGCCATAAGGCGGAGCAGGCGTCGCTGGGCATGCGCCAGTCGCCACGGGGCGAGAGGCTGATGCTGCCGACCTTAGGACCGTCGGGCAGACAGGAGCGTTTGAACTGTTGCGAGAAGAAGCGGCGGCAGAAGGTCTTAAGCCATTTCTGAATGGTCTCGCGGTCGTATTTGTCGCCGAATGCTTGTTGTGCGAGCAGGAAGATCTTGGCCGGACGGAAGCCGAAGCGCATGAAATAGTAGAGGAAGAAATCGTGGAGCTCGTAGGGTCCTACGAGGTCTTCGGTCTTCTGCTTGATATTACCCATTTCGTCAGCGGGAGTCAGTTCGGGTGAGATTGGGGTATCAATGATGTCAAGCAGTGTTTCGCGTTGGGCGGTGAATGCCGGCATAGAGGCGTAGTAACGGATGAGATACTGGATGAGCGTCTTGGGGATGCTGGCATTGACGCCGTACATCGACATGTGGTCGCCATTATAGGTGGCCCAGCCGAGGGCAAGCTCGGAGAGGTCGCCGGTGCCAACGACAAGGCCATTGAGTTTGTTGGCGAGGTCCATCAGTATCTGTGTGCGCTCGCGCGCCTGGGAATTCTCATAGGTGGCATCGTGGATGGCGGCATCGTGGCCGATATCCTCAAAATGCTGGTTGACAGCCTTGGCAATGGAGATCTCCATCTGCGAGATGCCCAACGTCTGCATGAGTGACGAGGCATTGTCGTGGGTGCGGTCGGTCGTGCCGAAGCCCGGCATGGTGACACCGATGATGCCTTTGCGGTCGTAGCCGAGCTTGTCGAAGGTGCGCACGCAAACCAACAGGGCCAGCGTAGAGTCGAGGCCACCGCTGATGCCGATGACGACATGCTGGCAATTGGTATGGATGAGTCGCTTGGCCAGTCCGGCAGTCTGGATGTTCAGGATCTCCTCGCAGGTCTCGGCCATCTCGTCGTCGGCAGGGATGAAGGGATGGGCATCGACAGGGCGCTGGAGCTGGAAAGGATGTTCGTCCAAGGGCGGCTTGCAGGCGACAATCTGTGCGTGAGCCTCGCGCTGGGCATTGATGAACGTGGAATTGGTCTGACGCTCGGTGCGCAGACGCTCGACATCAATCTGAGCCATCTTCAGCTGTGGCTGGAACGAGAAGCGGTCGCCCTCGATGAGCAAACGGCCATTCTCGAAAATCATGGCATTGCCGCCATAGACGACATCCTGCGTGGATTCACCGAAACCGCACGAGCTATAGACGTAGCCGCTCATGGTGCGGGCACTCTGCTGAGCCACCAGCGAACGCAGGTAGCGGTGTTTGCCGATGAGTTCGTCGCTGGCAGAGCAGTTGAAGACAATGTCGGCACCGGCCATCGTCAGGTTGTTGCTGGGCGGAATGGGTGCCCAGACGTCCTCGCAGATCTCGACGCCGAACTTCACACCGTCGGTCGTCTGGAACAGCTGCGGTTCGGAGGACATGCGGACAGGCGTGCCAGCCAGATAGATATCCGTTGGATTCAGGTCCTGCGCCGATGCAAACCAGCGTTTCTCGTAGAACTCGTTGTAATTAGGCAAGTAGGTCTTGGGGACGACGCCCAGAATGGCACCGCGCTGAATGACTGCGGCACAGTTGAGCAAGAGCCCGCCAGCCTGGACGGGAAGTCCGACGATGCAGATGATGTCGAGCGTGCGGGTGAAATCGAGCAACATCAGCAGACCTTCTTCCGATTTTGTCAGCAACAGCTGTTCTTTAAATAAGTCCTGACACGTGTAGCCCGTAATGCACAGTTCGGGGAAACACATAATCTCTACGTGCTCGCTGTCGGCAAGCGATAAGAGTTTTTCAATCTCCTGGACGTTGTATTCCACATCGGCCACGCGAACAGCGGGAACGGCAGCAGCCACTTTGATGAATCCGTACTTCATATTATTTTACATTGAACGTTGAACATTGAACTTTTGGAGCAGCGAGAGCAAAATCGAACTTGTTCGAATTTTGCCGAGTCGTGACAAAAGTCATGGAACGAAGTGACATAACATTAATCATTAAACTTTAACCATGAACCATCTATGGTATGAGGAGTGATGAGTCGCCGTAGCTCAGGAAACGGAAATCGTGAGCCAGGGCGTAGTCGTAAATCTTGTGCCAGTCGCCATGGACAAAGGCACTGACCAGCAACAACAGCGTAGACTGCGGCTGATGGAAATTGGTGATGAGCATCTTGACAATCTTATAGTCGTAGCCCGGCGCAATGATAATCTGCGTGGAGCTGTGGAGGACGGTCAGCTCGTTGCGAAGCATCCAGTCGAGCAGAGCTTGAAGCGCCGCACAGGGGGACGGTTCCACTGTAAACGCTGCGCTATCACAGATGGAACCGTCCCCGTTGAACGTTGAACGTTGAACGTCATACGGTTCCCATTGGTTGACGTGCAACTGTTCCTCTGCGATATCAGGATTCTGCAACACCTTCAATCCCATATAATAGAGGCTCTCGAGCGTGCGGACACTGGTGGTTCCGACGGCTATTGCCTCGCCATTGTGTGCCAACAGACGCTCGATGGTATGGCGATGGACGGCAATGTACTCCGTATGCATGGGATGGTCGCCGATGGTCTCGCTCTTGACCGGTCGGAAGGTGCCAGCACCGACGTGCAGCGTGACTTCCTCGCGCTCGATGCCACGGGCGTCGATGTCGCTCAGGACGCGTTCGGTAAAGTGAAGACCGGCTGTCGGAGCCGCAACGCTGCCTTTAATCTTCGAATAGACGGTCTGATAGGTCGTCTTGTCGCTCTCCTGTGTCTCGCGATTCAGATAAGGTGGAATGGGCAGCTCGCCCATCACATCGATGACTTCAGCGAAAGACGCATTCCCCGTCCATTCAAGTTCAATGAGTTGGCTGGTGCCGACTTCGCCTTTGTGCGTTGCGGTAACGGTTATCTTTGTACCCTTAATACTAATCTCACGCGTCAGCGCAACCTCTTTCTTCGCCCCTGGGGTCGAAGTGTGGCGCGCAATCCATTTCTTCTGATTGCCAACCAGACACAGCCACTGACAACGGCTTGTCTGCTGGAACATCTGTTCGTAGTCGCGCGGCATGGCGGGCTCTAACAGGAATATTTCAATCAATGCTCCCGTCTCTTTACGGAAATGCAGTCGAGCCTGGATGACGCGTGTGTTGTTCATCACCATCAGCGCACCTTCAGGCAGATATTGGGGCAGGTTGTAGAACACGTCCTCCCCTACCTCACCCTTGCGGTAAAGCAGCAGCTTCGAGTGGTCGCGCTCGGCCATCGGGAACTTCGCTATGCGCTCGTCAGGCAGGTCGTAGGTATAATCGCTGATATGTATTTCTTTTGTTTTCATCGTTTACAATAATTGGAATAACGCCTTGACAACGGCAAAGAGCAGCGTCAGGCAGAACACGGCGATGGGAATGTCGCACATCTGACGTGTATAGACGGCAGGGCGCGCGAAATGGCAATAGCCTTTATAGACGCAAAAGCCTACGAGACCGCCCCATATGAGTCCGACGGTGATGTCGCCGGGATAGTGGACGCCCAGATAGAGGCGCGTATAGCAGTTGAGGAGTGACCAACTGACAAGGAAAATGGTCAACAGCCGCTGTCGCATGAGCAACGACATGAATATCGCTATGGAGAACGTGTTTGCCGCATGGGCAGAGAAGAAACCGTAATTTCCGCCACGATAGCCGTCAACGGTATCTACCAGCATGCCTATCTCGGGGTCGCGACCTGGGCGCCAACGGGCCACAAGGGGTTTGACGATGGTGTCGTCGATGGTGCCTGCCAGCAGTACACATGCCGCCGCACCCGCCAGTACGAGCAGGATATCGCGAACGGTGCTGTTGCTTTTCAGTACGACATAAAACAATGCCAGATACAGGGGTATCCATGTCGTGGCGGTGGTGAGCGTCATGATGATCGAGTCCATCACCAGCGAGTCGCTGCCATTGAACCAAAGCAGCAGTTCCTTGTCAAAATGAATCAGTTCTTCCATATCATGTTCAATGTTCAACGTTCAATGTTTATATCACTTCTATTTCCGAAACTTCCAGCCATCCTTCCTTACCGTCGGCCACACGAATCTTACGCCATTCGCGCATGGAGGAATCGGTCACCGTCACTTTCGTTCCTTCGTGCAGGATATACAGGTCGGTACCGTTTTTCGAAGGCGTACTCTTGACGTTGACCGCAGACTTAATGATGATAGCCCCTGTGCGCTGGGTGAGATTGCTCTTCTGTTGCCAGGCAAAGAGATTGCCAATCAGGAACAACAACAATGCGATGATGCCGCCGAAGAATCCTATCTTGCGAAGCCAGATGCGGTCGGAGAACAAATAGAACAATGCCAGCACGATGGCAACAATCAAGGCCACCAGCGCCGTACGCGCCCATCCATCGACACTCATCACGTTGACCAGCGAACGATACCACGTGACAAAGAACATCTCCGATTCTGGGGTAATCTTGTCGATGGTTTTCGAACGGGCCATCTGCAGGTTGAAGCGGATGTCCTTGTCGCCTGGCGAGAGCAATAGCGCACGCTCGTAGTTGAGCACGGCCTGTGTCATCTGATCCATGCGATAGTAACAGTTGCCGAGATTATAATAGAGGTCGGCACTAACACCCTGTTTCAGCAATGCCTCGTAGTCCTTGGCAGCCTGCTGGTAGCGTTCCTGAACGTAAGCGCTGTCGGCTTCGGCCTTGGTGACAGCATTAGAGGTGAGAGGTGAGAAGTAAGAGGTAAGAGATATGACTGCAAGCAGAATCAAGCGGGCAGAAGGTGTTCTCTCACCTCTTACCTCTTTCCACTTACCTCTTTTCATCGTCGCAGCAATCTGCGTAATGGCAGTCATTGCCGCATCATATACCTTATTCATATTACCTGTAGCGTCACCGGGTGCATAGCGGGCAAACTCACATTCGTCGAGTGCGCCAATGAACTGACTGATGGTCTCGCTGGAAACATTGCGCGACTCCAGTTGCTGGCTGATGTTCTCACGGGAGAGTTGTTCGACAGGCATATTGAGCTTGTCGCCCACGTAGCCCCAAAGCGCACGAAGCACCTCGTCGTAGAATTCGTTCTGCTTGCCGCCAGCCATCAGTTTTGCGGCTTTCTTCAGTCGTTTGGAAGCGACCTTGTTGGCCTTGCCGGCACGCTGTTTCACGATATCGGCATTCTCGATGGCTCGCTGACGGAAGATGATGAAGAGCGAGATGAATCCTAACAACAGCAAGGCCAGGCTCACCCAATATTCCGTAGAGGCAAAGAAAAACTCGTTGACTCCGCGCTGACGGGTATCGCCGGTCTTGATGTAATGGATGTCGCTGTTCAGTAGTTTGACGTCTTCCTGTCCGGTATAGGTGGAAGACGACGAGCCGCTACCCTTTTCGACATGGAGCTGGAAAGGTTCGGTCTTCACCGTCTTGTAGGCGTTGGCCTGCGTGTCGAAATAGATGTACTCAATGGCAGGGATCTCGTAATCGCCCTGATGACGGGGAACAGCCAGGAAGTCGTAGGTGATGGAACCCTCAAGACCACTCGTCGTCAACTGGGTCTTGTCGGTCACCTTCGCATCGTAATGGTCGAAGTCCTTGGGGAACTTCACCTCAGGCTGCTTCAACAGTTTCATGTTACCCACGCCCGTAACTACGACACGCAACTTGACGGGGTCGTTGGCCTTCACTTCGTTCTTGTCCAACTGGGCGGAAATGGAGTAGCGGCCTACACCACCGGAGAACCCTGCCGGACGCTGAGGCAGCGGGTCAACCTGAATGGTGATGCCAGGGGCCTTGATTTGCTTCTTCACCTCGACGTAGCCGGAACCACCATTGAAGAAGGCCTCGAAGGGATCAACATTGCGGTTCTGTTGCACGACAATACCTTCGTAGGTAATGCTGGGAATTTCCAGTTTGCCTGTCGTCTGGGGGAATACGACGTATTGCTGCCAAGTGACAGTCCGATAGGGCTTTCCGTTGAGATTCTCGATATGGAACTGCTTCTCCTGAGGCAGTGGCACTTCACGGGAATAGAAGCTCTTCAGGTCGGCCATCTTACCATTCAGCTGAGTCAGTCCGACGAGTGTATAGACTTTGTAGGTCAACAGGATGGGTTCCTGTTCGCGAACGTGTTGCTTGGATGCCGTCACCTTGATGAAGAGGTCGCTGCCGGAAATAGCACTGCCGGCATTACGGATTTCTCCCGTACTGCTCTGCTGATGACCGCCCTGTTGTCCGCCCTGCTGAGCCTGACCGCTTACCTTGATGTGCAGTTCGTTGGACGTTATCGCCTTACCACCAGCCGTGACATGTGCTGAAGGAATGGTAAATGTACCGTTCTTTTTGGCTGAGAGGATATAAGTATAGGTGATACTCGACGAACTCGACGTATGGCCGTTGACCATCTGGAAACTTGACTGTTGTGACGTCGACGGACCCATCAACACGTCGAAGGCGTCAGGGATGTCGCCAGCCCGGAAGCCTTTTGCGTCGTCAGTATTAACGGTATAGCTCAAACGGAACTGCTCGCCCACAGCTACCTGAGCCGGAGCGCGTCCTGTCAGCGTCTGCGCGAGCGCAGCTAAAGGTAAAAAGGTAAAAAGGTAAAAAGGTAAAAACCATTTCACCCACCTTTTAGCCTGATGTGTTGTTCTATATATCATGTGTATCTAAACTCCTTATTTTACTTTTTTACCCTTTTACTTTTAAATTACCAGTTCTTTTCCAAGCGACGCTTCTGAGGCTGTTGTTGAGCCTTCTTCATGCGTTCCTGGGTTTGTTTTTCTTCTTGCATGGCAGCATTCAACAGTTGCTCGGCATTCTCCTTGCTCATCTGCTGTTTCTGTTGCTGTTCTTGTTTTTGCTCGTCCTGCTTCTGCTGTTGTTCCTGCTTCTGCTGGTCTTGCTTGTCTTTGTTGTCCTTATTGTCTTTGTTTTGCTGGTTCTGGTCCTGCTGTTGGTCTTGCTGCTGACGCTTGCAGAGGGCCAGATTGTAACGTGTCTCGTTGTCAGTAGGATTGTTGCGCAAAGCTTCCTTATAAGCCTCAATAGCCTCGCCGAACATCCTGTGTTGCTGACAGATAACACCCATGTTGTGATATGCCTGTGCACGGCGCAGCGGATTGGTTTCCAACTTGGCGGCCTTCTCCAGTTGGGTAATAGCCAGCGAATCCTTACGCTGCCCCATCAGTGCATTGCCGAGGTTATAGTTCGCCTGGGCATTGCGCTCGTTGCGCTCGACAGCCTTACGATACGACACCTCCGCTTCAGCCACATTGCCCTTACGATATAGTTTATTGCCCTGACGAATCATCTTACGGTCGCTCTGAGCATTAGTGGTAAGCGGTGAGAGGTAAGAGGTAAGAGAAATGAACAAGAGCAGGATAAGACGGGAAGAGACTATTCTCTCACCTCTCACCTCTAACCTCTTACTTCTTTTAAACAACGATACATTCTTAAGCATCGGATTCTTGATCTCAAGGATGCAAACCTCCAGAATCAACAATAGGAGCACAATGATGGCTACAGCCTGGAACTGCTCGTCATAGTCGCTATAGATGGTAGAGGAGGTTTCTTTCTTCGCCAATTTGTCGAGTTCGTTGTCCAGTTGTTCCTGGGCATTGCTGTTGTTCTCGACATGGATATAGGCTCCACTGCCGGCATCTGCCAACTGTCGGCACATATCCTCGTTCAGGGCCGACATCACCGTCTGGCCGCTATTGTCCTTCATGTAGTCGCCAGTACCCGTAGGAATCGGAGCGCCATTGGGTGAGCCGACGCCCAGCACATAGGTATTCATGCCTCGCTCCTTAGCTTCCTTGGCGGCTTCCAAAGCACCGCCTTCATGGTCTTCACCATCAGTAATGACAATAATCGCCTTACCGATGTTTTCCTCTTGCGTGAAACTATGTGAGGCCATTGTGATAGCAGCTGCGATGTCCGTTCCCTGTGTGGAAAGCATCGAGGGATTGATGCTCGAAAGGAACATCTTGGCACTGACGTAGTCGCTGGTGATAGGCAACTGTACGAATGCTTCGCCTGCAAATACGATCAAACCGATCTTGTCGTTCGTGAAGTGGTCAACAAGGTTTTCCACCATCATCTTTGCACGGTCCAGACGGCTAGGAGTCACATCCTCAGCGAGCATCGAATTACTGATGTCCATACAAATGATGGTTTCGATACCCGTACGTTTCTCGTGACTGATTTTTGTGCCCAGCTGTGGACGGGCTAACACCACGATGAGCAATGCCAAAGCGCCCAGCAGTAGATAAAACTTCACCATCGGACGGAAGCGTGACACATTAGGCATCAACTGACGAACCAGTTCCGGGTCGCCGAATTTGCGCAAGCGTTTCTTTTGTTGGTGAACCATGAAAAAGCGTATCAGCGCCAACAGGGGAATCAGTGCTAATAGATATAGGTATATGGGGTCTTCGAATCTAAACATATCTCCTTATGGTAATTTTCTGAAAATAGTGATGCGGAGCAGGATTTCCAACAGCAGCAGGATGACAGCCGCCACGGCAAAAGGCTGATAGGCCTCGTAGCGACGACTGAACTGCTTGACGTTCAGTTTGCTCTTCTCCAATTTATCGATTTCCTTGTAGATATTCTGCAGCTCGCGATTGTTAGTGGCACGATAGAAGTCACCATCCGTCGCACCTGCAATATCGGACAACGTCTTGGTGTCAATCTCCACAGGGAGGTTTACATATCCGGGCAGTCCCGTTGCAGAAGGCGGGAACGGGGCCGTACCTTTCGTTCCCACACCAATGGTATAGACGCGAATGCCCAGACTCTTGGCAATCTCTGCGGCGGTCATCGGCGACAGGTCACCACGGTTGTTTGAACCATCAGTCAGCAGAATGACCACACGGCTCTTCGCTTTCGAATCCTTCAGACGCGAAACAGCATTGGCCAAGCCCATTCCGATGGCCGTACCGTCCTCGATACCACCGCCCTGAGGTCCGCGGGCAGCAATGTCCGTACGAACATTCTGCAACAGGCTCAGCAACGAACTGTGGTCGGTGGTCATCGGACACTGTGTGAACGACTCACCGGCAAAGATGGTCAATCCGATATTGTCGTTGGGACGTCCTGCTATAAATTCCGCAGCAACCTTTTTGGCAGCCTCGATACGGTTGGGCTTCAGGTCTTCTGCCAACATCGACGTAGACACATCCATTGCCAGCATAATATCGATTCCTTCTACCGTTTGGTTCTTCCATGAGTTCTGTGTCTGCGGACGAGCCAGTATCAGCACCACCAGTACGAAGACGGCCATACGCAACAGGGGCTGCAACGGCATCAACGTCACTTTCCACGAACGCGGTGCATAGCGATAAGCATTCGTATCGCCAAGGCGGATTGTCGGTTCAGCCTTCTTCCTGTACATCAGATACCATACGAGGTAAGGTATCAACAGCAACAGCAGCAACAGATATTCTTTATTGGCAAACTCCATTTTTATTTTCTTACCTTTTTACTTTTTTACCTTTAACTCAACAGCTGATAAACTTGATATACGACGTAGCAGAAGAGTGTCGCAGCAACGACGGTAATCACAGCTATGACGGTCTTCAACACACGACGTTCTTTCTGCGAACGCTGATCCTCAGCCGAAAGCACGGGCTTTTGGACTTCCTCCGTGGGCTGGTTCTCCAGCTTCGTCTGGTTGATGAAGTCGATGGCACTCACGAGGTTGGCATCGTTTTCATTGATCATCGTTGAGTATTTGGCAAACTTCACCAGGTCGGCAGTGGTAAACAGCTGGCGCAGCTCGTCCAAACTCTGTTGGTCGCCCTGCGACATCAGGCGTTCGATAATCTCCGAACTGGTCATCTCCATAGCCGAGAAACCGTAGCGCTCTTCTATATATTTACGCAACGTCTCGGTCAATTTCGTATAATACTCTTTGGCGTCTTCCGATGCCACCATCTTGTCGGCCTTGATTTGCTCAATCTCCTTCATGGCCTTCTGGTGAGGCAACAGGCGTCGCACAATCTTGATATGTGAAATGACAGGTTTGTTGTCGCGTAACCGCAGATAGAGCCAATAGCTCAAAGCCAGCAGCAAAAGTATTAGGAGACTCAACCAAAACGACATACTCCAGTCACTCCATTGGAAGGGATTATCCTGAACATCCTTAGGACCGAAGAAACGGTTCATCTGAGTCGTATCGACCTCTACCTCCACCACTTTCAGCGCCAGCTCGTTGGTCTTCAGCTCTTTGCCATTGACCTTGACGACGAAGGGAGGAAGTGGATATAATTTTCCGTCAAACGAGGTCAGCGTGATGAGCATCGTATTGCTCTCGGGATGCTGGGTATTGATAACCTCCACACCCGGAATCAACATCTGGCGGGGCTTCAGCTGGGGCCATTCCACTTTGGCATTTTCACCTCCGTCAATGGTCAGCACCACCTGTGCCTGTTCACCAATCATCATCTCAATAGGATTGATTACAGCTTTAACACTTGCTTGCGCCAAAGCCAGCAAAGTACTGAGAATGAATCCTATAAGTATCGTCGTTCTCTTCATCAACTTCTTTGTTTAAATAACAACAGCAATGCCTTCACATAATCCTCGTTAGTGGCTATACTTACCAAGTCGACATTACTCTTGTTCATCGTTTCACGCAACACTTCCTGACGCTGACGCCAATACTTCTCATGAGCCTGACGCAGACGTTTGCTGGAGGTGTCAATATACTGCTCATATCCCGTCTCAGCATCCACCACGCGCATCAATCCGACGTCCGGCAATTCGCGGGCACGCTGGTCGTACACCTGCAAAGCCACCACGTCGTGTTTACGATTGGCAATCTGTAAAGGCTGTAAGAAGTCCTGACGGTCGTAGAAATCGCTCAGCACAAAGGCCGTACAGCGACGTTTTGACACGCTGGTCAGGAATTCCAGTGCCTGCTTCACGTCAGTACGTTTTGAGACAGGATGAAAATCGAGCATTTCACGGATGATATAGAGGATGTGCTTGCGGCCTTTCTTGGGCGGGATATACTTCTCAATACGGTCGGAGAAGAATGCCACGCCTATCTTGTCGTTGTTCTGAATGGCCGAGAAGGCTATCGTGGCGGCTATCTCCGTCACCATATCGCGCTTCATCTGATGCTGTGTACCGAAATCCAACGAACCGCTGACGTCAATCATCAGCATGACCGTCAACTCACGTTCCTCCTCAAACACCTTTACGTAGGGACGGTGGAAACGGGCAGTCACATTCCAGTCAATGTCGCGAACGTCGTCGCCATACTGATACTCGCGCACTTCACTAAAGGCCATTCCCCTACCCTTAAAGGCACTGTGGTATTGGCCAGCGAAGACGTTCGAGCTCAGACCGCGGGCCTTGATCTCTATCTTCCGTACTTTCTTTAGAATTTCACTAGTTTCCATATCGTTATCTAGATGTTCAAGAATATCTTGAGTTTCTAGAATCAGGGTACCTCGACCTTATTGATAATCTTGCTGACAATCTCTTCGCTGGTCACGTTCGATGCCTCAGCTTCGTAGGTCAATCCGATGCGGTGACGCAGTACGTCGTGAGCAATGGCACGAACGTCCTCAGGCACCACATAGCCGCGACGCTTGATGAAGGCGTAGGCGCGGGCTGCCTTGGCCAGATTAATGCTGGCACGTGGTGAACCGCCAAACGAAATCATGTCCTTCATATCCTTCAGTCCGTAGCGGTCGGGATAGCGTGTAGCAAACACGATGTCGGCAATATACTGCTCAATCTTCTCGTCGATATATACTTCACGAACCACCTGACGCGCTTTCAGAATCTCGTCGGAAGTGGTTACGGGACGAACCTTCGGCAGCGATTCCTGAATATTCTCGCGGATAATCTTCTTCTCCTCGTCAATTGTCGGATAGCCAATCACCACCTTCAACATGAAACGGTCCATCTGAGCCTCAGGCAACGGATAGGTTCCCTCCTGCTCAATGGGGTTCTGCGTGGCCATCACCAAGAAAGGATTTGGCAATTCGAACGTATCGCTGCCAATGGTCACCTGTTTTTCCTGCATGGCTTCCAGCAATGCACTCTGCACCTTTGCCGGAGCACGGTTGATTTCGTCCGCCAGCACGAAGTTGGCAAACACAGGGCCGCGTTTCACCTGGAATTTCTCTTCCTTCTGCGAGTAAATCATCGTACCTGTCACATCGGCAGGCAAAAGGTCGGGGGTAAACTGGATTCGACTGTATGTCGCATCAATCAGCTGTGCAAGCGTCTTGATTGCTAACGTCTTGGCCAGTCCCGGTACACCTTCCAATAGGATATTGCCGTCGCTCAACAGTCCGATGAGCAGTGAGTCAACCAAATGTTTCTGTCCCACAATAACTTGATCCATGCCCGACACGAGGTTCTGCACGAATCCACTTTGTTGTTCTATCCGGATGTTCAATTCGCGGATGTCAATAGCTTCTGCCATAGTCGTATTTTCTTAATTTTATTCTAATTTTTCGCATTCTGAGTTGCAAAAGTACTCATTTTCCCGCTTATAATCCACATTTGTACATCTAAATAATATTAAATTAAGAAATATTTTAGTACCTTTGCAGACATAAATAAAAATACGACACGACTATGGATATTAAACGTTTCATGTGCAATCCTTTGCAGGAGAATTGCTACGTCGTCAGTGACGACAGCCGCGAGTGTGTCATTATCGACTGTGGAGCCTATTATGACGAAGAGTGCGAAGCCATTCGCTGTTACATTACCAACCAACAGCTGACACCCGTTCACCTGCTTGCTACACATGGTCATCTAGACCATAATTTCGGTAACGCTTTTCTTTACAAGACCTATGGTTTACAGGCAGAAATTTGCGCTGAGGACCGTCTGTTGCTCGAACGACTCCCACAACATGCTAAGGAACTCTTTGGTATGGATATTTCTGACGACCAGCCACCCATAGGGCGACTGCTGAAAAATGGCGACATTATTTCCTTCGGCAGTCATCAGTTCACCGTACTTCAGACGCCTGGCCATTCCCACGGTTCTGCCCTATTCTATTGTCAGGCTGAAAATGTGGCGTTTTCGGGTGACACCCTGTTCCGGATGAGTATAGGACGAACAGATTTCCCCGAAGGCAGTTGGCAGGACATGAACCAAAGCCTTCGTACGGTCATCAGCCATTTGCCTGCAGAGACTATTATCCTTCCCGGTCATGGTCCCCAAACCACCATCGCTGACGAGCTCAATTACAATCCTTATCTTAGGTGAGACAAACTAGTATAAAAAGAGTGGGCTGACCAATCGTCAACCCACTTTTTTTATTGAATAATCTTGAATCTTACGCGGAAGGACCGCTCGTGGTCGTCCCAGTTGGTGCCGAGAAGTTCGAAGCGGCCTATTTGGGCCGTGGATCGAACGTGGCGACCAATGCAGGGGCAGACGTCGTAGTCGCCTATGCGCACCAGTCGGATGGTTTCGGAAGCATCGTCGGGCAACCTATCAAGGCTGATGTCTTCGGGCAGTTCATCGCGGGTGACGAACTCGAAGGTGACGGGAATATCCTCGTCTATCAGGCGATTCATCTCCTGCTCAATCTGCTTCTCTTCCTGCCGACTGGGCTTGTGGTCGAGATAGAAACTCATCTTGCTTTTCTTGCGCTCGATGTGGGCATTATATGAACGCTCACAACCAAAGAGCCGAATCATCGTCTGGTTCAGCAGATGCTCCGCTGTGTGCGCAGGAGGAAATTCCTCTTTATTGTGCTCGTTGAGTATATAATCTTCGACCATACCTTATCTTATAAGTTAGGCAACGCTAACCACTTTACATAGCAGAAGTCCTGACGGTGAGGCAAGTGCTTGTTCTTCGGATACATGCGGATAGCCGACTTATACTGACCAGACTGCTTGGGCGATTGGACAGACTCGAAGGTGTAATTGTTACCTTCGTGACCCACCATCTTCAACGGCTCGATAGAGAACACATGCTCGTTGCCATCCTTGTCTATAGCAACATTCACCTTCTCCAAAGCTACAGCGTCGTCGAGACCCTGCTCGTTAATGACATAGCGCAACGTGTACTCAACGCCTGTTTCATGGAGACCAGACTGAGGAGCGGTTGACTCGCAGCTGACGACATTGATGGCATCCCAACGCTCGGCAACGGCCTCTTTCCACTGAGCAATCTCCTTGGCCAGACGATAATCGTTCTTCGCAAGTTCCTTGAAACGCTTAGCCTGCTTCTCATAGAACTTCGAATAGTAGTCATCCAACTGACGCTTCATCGTGTAGTGAGGAGCAATCGTGGCAATCGAGTTCTTGATGACCTTGACCCAACCCTTCGAGATGCCGGTCTTCTTATCCTTATTATAATAAAGAGGAATAATCTCGTTCTCCAGCAAGCTGTAAATGGTAGCAGCGTCGAGCTGATCCTGATAACCCTGGTTCTGATAGGTACGTTTCTCGGTCAATGCCCAGCCTGCACCTTCGCGATAGCCTTCCAACCACCAACCGTCCTTGACGGAGAGGTTGACAACACCGTTCATCTCGGCCTTCTCGCCAGATGTACCGGAAGCTTCCAAAGGACGTGTCGGAGTGTTCATCCAGATGTCGACGCCCGATACGAGGCGGCGAGCCAGCAGGAAGTCGTAGTCCTCGAGGAAGATCACCTTACCCTGGAACTCCTCACGCTGAGAGATTTCGAAAATCTTCTTAATCAAGCCCTGGCCAGCGCCATCAGCGGGGTGAGCCTTACCTGCGAACAGGAAGACAACAGGACGCTCGGGATTATTGACAATACGTGAAAGACGATCCAAATCAGTGAACAGCAGGTGAGCACGCTTGTAAGTAGCAAAACGACGGCAGAAACCGATAACCAATGCGTTGGGGTTGAAGCGTTCAACCAATTTTACAACACGTGCAGGATCACCCTGATTCTTGAGCCACGTCTCCTGGAATTGCACCTTGATATATTCGAAAAGCTTAGCCTTCAAAGCCTGGCGCGTAGCCCAGATTTCCTCATCGGGACAATCGTAGATGCCGTGCCAAATCTGCTCGTTCGACTGGTCGTGCAGGAAGTTCTTGTCGAAGTACTTGGCATATACGCTGAGCCACTCTGCAGCAGCCCATGTGGGGAAGTGAACACCGTTGGTGACGTAACCAACATGGTTTTCCTCAGGATAGTAACCTGCCCAGATGTTAGCAAACATCTTCTTAGACACCTCACCGTGGAGCCAGCTAACACCATTGACCTCCTGACAAGTGTTGCAGGCGAAGGTACTCATACAGAACTTCTCGCCCTTGTCGTCGGGATTGGTACGACCCATGCCGATAAACTCGTCCCAAGTGATGCCGAGCTTAGCGGGATAGCCACCCATGTACTTACCAAACAGGCCCTCCTCAAAGTAGTCATGGCCTGCTGGAACAGGCGTGTGAACGGTATAGAGACCGCTTGCACGAACCAACTCTAAGGCCTGGTTAAAGGTCAGTCCTTCCTCCTCAATGTAGTCGCACAGACGCTGCAGGTTGCAGAGTGCTGCATGGCCCTCGTTGCAATGATAGACATCCTTCTTGATGCCCAACTTCTTCAGCAGCAGCATACCACCGATACCGAGCAGGATCTCCTGCTTCAGTCGGTTCTCCCAGTCACCACCATAAAGGCTGTGAGTGATAGGCTTGTCGAACTCAGAGTTCATCTCGTTGTCGGTGTCCAGCAGATAGAGCTTCACACGACCAACGTTGACACGCCATACATAAGCGTGAACCATATAGTTTGTATAGGGCACGTCAATCACCAGTGGGTTGCCGTCTTTATCGAGCTGGCGCTCAATGGGCAGCGAACCGAAGTTCTGAGTCTCGTAGTTGGCAATCTGCTGTCCGTCCATAGACAGGCTTTGAGTGAAATAGCCGAAACGATACAGGAAACCGACGGCACACATGTCGACGTTAGAGTCGGAAGCCTCCTTCACATAGTCGCCAGCCAGCATTCCCAGACCACCAGAATAAATCTTCAGGGCAGAATGAATACCGTACTCCATGCAGAAGTATGCCACAGAAGGACGCTTGGTATCGGGCTTCACGTCCATATATGCACGGAACTGGGCATAAACGTCCTTGATACGCTTCATCAGAGCCTTGTCTTTCAGGATTTCCTCCTTGCGTTCAAAGGTCAGACGCTCGAGCAACATCACGGGGTTGTGCTTTACGTCGTGGTAAATCTCAGGGTCAAGGTCACGGAACAGGTCACGTGCCTCAAAGTTCCAAACCCACCACATATTGTGGGCAATCTCATCCAAACACTTCAGTTGCTCGGGAAGGCTCGACTTCACAGTCAGAATCTTCCACTGTGGAGCATTTGCATAATCAGCTTTAATTTTCATAATGGTTACTATAAAGTTTTGTTCTTATCTTATTTGTTTATTCTCTCATTTGCTTTGCACAGGGCAATGTCGTAAGCCTCATGGTAATAAGCGATGAACTCACTCCACAGGGCTTTCTTCGACAGTGCCTCAGCATGTTTGCGACATTCGTCAACCTCCTTCTGCGACATGGCCGAGAAGGCTGCAACGGTATCCTTGATGGCGTCAGCTACCTCAGAATAGTTGTAGTCTGTGCGATGGATGACCTTCACACCATCCTTCAGCTCGCCATAGTGTCCGAACACCTTGTTGGCCCAAAGTCCGAAACCGGCAAGGTCAGTGGTGACACAGGGCACCTTGAAAGCAACAGCCTCCAATGGTGTGTAGCCCCAAGGCTCGTAGTAAGAAGGATAGATACAGAGATCGTTGCCCAGCACTACATCGTAGTAGGTCATATTGAGAATGCCATCGGTACCGTCGAGATAGCACGGCAGGAAGATGACCTTGACGTTGTCTTCTTTGCGGTTGTGCATGTCGTAGTACTTCATCATACCCAGCACGTTGTCGTGGCTCATGTTGTGGAGCCAATGAGTCAGCATAGGTACCTCAAGCGGCTCCGTATGAGCCTTATTTTCAAGAAGACGTTCTTGCAGGTCCTTACGAGGCTCACCGACCCAACCAGGAACTTCGATGAAGGCGACAACCTTTTTCTTTAAGTTGCGGTCGCGCAACAGACGGTTCATAGCCTCTACGAAAACATCGATACCCTTGTTGCGGAACTCGTAGCGGCCAGAGGTCGACACAATCAACGTGTCGTCGCCAAGCTGTTCGCCCAACAGGGCGTTGGCAACCTCCAACAGGCGCTTGCGGGCAGCCTTGCGCTTACTGTTAAATACGGCCCCCTTGGGTACAAAACTATTGTCGAAGCCATTGGGCAGCACCACATCAACGGGCTTATCAAGGAGTTCCTTACACTCGTTGGCGGTAATATCACTGACGGTAGTAAAACAATCCACATGCCAAGCGGTCTGCTTTTCGATGGAGTGTTTCGACTCCATATTCAACTCACCGGCCATCTGATCACCATTATAAGCGAAAAGATAGTCGTACAGCGGTTTCATATTGCCAGCTATCGAACGTCCGATGCTGGTGGCGTGGGTCGTAAAGATGGTACCAATCTGAGGCAGTTTGTTGTTGATGTAGAGTGCACCCAGACCGCACATCCATTCGTTGGCATGATAAATTACCTTGGTATCTTTGTTGAACGTTGAACGTTGAACATTGAACGTATACAGGCTCTCTACTACCAGTCCGGCAGCATACGAGAACATCGAGGCCTCGTCGTAATCGCCATAGGCATGCAGCGAATCAACACTGTAGTGTTCCCACAACCAAGTATAAATATCGTTCTTTTGTTCGAAAAAAGGAATAAAATCAACCAAAATGGCTATCGGCTCGCCAGGAACGGTCCAACGCCCTACCCTGACCTTCAATGCAGGCAATCCTTGCTCATTGTTACCTTCTTTTGCAGCCCATTGCCACTCTGCAAAGATAGAGTTGTCCTCCTTGAAATAGGGACATTCCTTTTCCTTCCAACAGTCAGGACCAATAAAGATAATATGGTCCTTCATTTCCTCCTGTAACGTCTTCGCACGAGAAGAAAGTACAGTGTAGATACCACCTACTTTGTTACAAACTTCCCAACTCGATTCGAAGATGTAATCAGGCTTAAAAAATTCTTTTGCCATATTAATATATGTATTTGTGCTGCAAAGATAATTAAAAAAAATTAAAAACTATAGGCTTTTTACATTTATTTTTCTATAAATCAGCATTTTATTGATTTAGATTTAGTAACTTTGGCGCACAAAAAGAATAAAATGTAAAAAATGTTATGAAGAAAATAATTCTACTTACTATACTGCAAATGTGCTTTACAATGCTATTTGCTCAGAAGGAAGACAAGTCTTTTCGCGCGTACCTATATAATAATGAATTTAGCGTCTACCTCCGCATCAACTTCTACGATCAGGATGTTGAGGTGCCAGGGCAGCCTCTCTATGGTAAGTTGCCAGGATATCTGGGCAAGGAACACAACTCGTTCTGCTGGGTCATCACTTCTTGTAAAGTAAAGAACGAGGAGAAGGCCGAACTGCAACTCATCAACGACTTTGGTAGCGAGGACCTGACGGCAACACTGACGCGCGTGAACGATTCCCTATATGTCCTGCGTCAGGAGTCCGGTAGTACGCTCAAGGTTCCAAAGAACGGCAAATGGCAGAAACTACCCAAAAGATTTGTGCTAAAGAGAAAAAAATAAGATATAAAAAGAGGGGCACTTCAGGGGCAGTCCCCTGACATGCGGATACCACGCATTGACAACCATTCTGATAACGATATCCCATACACTGATTCGTGGGTTATCACTTTTGTAGTCTCATCACGCAGCCTGCGACTCTCGCTATAATATTCTTCTTCCGTCCGTTGTTTCATGTCTGCAAAGATACGAATAAGTGAGCAAAGAACCAAAGAATTTTTCTCTTTTTTAAATCCCTGCATTATAGCCGCCCCTTATCATTGCACGCCACACTCCATACCTTCAGGTTGGAGAAGGTGCTCTAAATCTTTCGAACAGAAAAGACAGTTACCTGTAATCCATGAAATTTGTTGCAGTTGTTGCAGTGTTGCAGTTCCAAAATAGGTTGTATGAAAGTCAAAAATTAACTCTATATTTATATATATATAAATATATATAAATATAGAAGTATTTTTAGGGTGTGGGAATAGCTTCTCGAGAACTGCAACACTGCAACGCTGCAACGCTGCAACAGCGAGAGCAGAGCCAAGCTTGCTTGAGCTATGCCGAGCGCCAGCAGTTGTCGACGAAGTCAACATCTGTCAACTAATTCAGGAAAGAAAAAATATTGCAGAAAAATGAAAAATTTCTTGTGAAGTATTCGTGAACTGCAATCACTTTTTCTTACCTTTGCAGTGTCAAATTGAAATAGCAGACAGGCGGTCTTTAAGGGTAAAAATTGCGAGGATTAAATCTAGAAATTGCGCGCTTTAATAGTAGCAATTATTTTCCTTAATAGTACCATCAGGAAGCGAAACAAGGCGACAACGAGAGTATTAACAAAATTATTTACAAACATTTGAGCATTCCCGTTAACGGGAAAGCGGCGTAAGCCAAAAGGGCTCATTGTTACAAACTATTTAAAAACTAATTAAAACTATGGCTATTAAAGTAATTGCACAGCGACGTGAAGTAAAGCTTGGTAAGAACCCTGGAATGAAGTTCGTGATGCGTCCGGACCT
>ONKX01000106.1 GCA_900318555.1 uncultured Prevotellaceae bacterium
TGGATTACAGGGGGCAGGTGATTGATCGTTTTGGGAAATCAATGACCTGTCCCCCGATCTGTGTAATCGCCTAATGAGACCCATTGGGCGAATTTTCTCACGACTCAGCAATAAAAATGCAAGCATTTATTGCGTTTGCTGCTCGAAAATTTGGAAGTTATTGTTTTTTTTTCTAATTTTGCAGCGTGAAGGATGAAATGGCAGGGAGAGCCATGATGCCGGAACGGAGAACGGGTGATATACTCGTATGAGTGGGTTCGAGTCCTACCACCTGCCAGGCCTTCACCGAGAAGATGACAGCAGGGAGAGCCATGATGCCGGAACGGAGAACGGGTGATATACTCGTATGAGTGGGTTCGAGTCCTACCACCTGCTGGGCATCTTTTCTATTTTTGTATATTGACTCCCGTTGAAATGTTCCTCTGCGTTTAGGGCTGAAGCCGTTATGAAAATCACAGCATGTGTTCGTCCGTCTTGGAGTTTGATCTTGCCCTTGGGGTTAATAACAAATTTAGCTTTTTCACCGACATAAAGAAACGTGTGCAGTTTATTGTCGTAATACAAGTCCATCTTGCTCCTTCTTTGAGGGAATTCAGCAATTTCCTCGATAGGAACATCATGTCCTGAGTCAATCTTGCTGCGTCGCCGGGCATGACTCAGAGTGGCATTATTCATGTAGATTCTGTTCGTTTCAAGATGAATCAACTTCCGTCTTGAAAATAAACTCATTCGTGGTTCAACCCGGCCTATATGGAATGCTGGTCTCTTGGTAAAACCATACAGCAGAATGTCCTGATACACCTTTTCAATGGTTCTCTTGACAATCTCGGAATAACTCTTCCTAATGCCAATCCTAATAGGAATGATAAATACAATTTTGTCTTTCATAATTTTGATTTAAACTTAACGGTTGCAAAGATAATAAATTTATTTGAAACTTCTAAATTTTACTCGTTATTTCTTTTAGATAATTTGGTTTTCTCGATTATTTTTTGTATCTTTGCAGCCTGTAGATTATTTTTATATCATTATGAAAACTATTATTACTACCCAGAACAGCTTACGGGCTGCTGCAGCCCTGCTGTTGGCTATCTTTTTCGCCGCAGGCTTTACCGCCTGTTCCAATGAAGACAATTCTGTAGAAACCTTTAGTCCTGAGACGGTTGTAGGCAAGTGGTATTTCGAAACAGAGCAGCACGGTACCTACGGTGAGGGCGAGGACGCCTTCGAGTTCGACAAGATCGTCATCTATGGCAATCTGAGAGACGACGGCACTGGTACGTGGTATGCCCTGTTCTTCAATCCTTACGGCAATCTGATAGACACCGGCGACCTGTTCTTCGCTGCGGGCTGCCAGTACAGCACGACCGCCGACGGTGGCGTACACATGGAGCTCAACGGCCAGAGTTCTATCACCGGACTAATGCCCTCATGGGACATGACTTACAAGAGTGGTGAGCTGAGAACTGCCGATTCCGATTCAAACTATCGGTTCCGCCACATCACAACCGCGCAGGATGAGCTTGTACAAGCATGTCTCCGCGAACTCGGCTTAGGCTATGGCGACAACGAGCACATCGTAGATCTCTCGGAATTATATTCAGACTATGTGGCCCAGGATGGCGACGTGCTGGTAGGCAAATTGGATCATGGTCCCACGATTTATATAGCCGACGGTGCCACCATAACCCTCAGCAACTGCTCGATCCTGTTTGAAGAAAGCATGCACGACCGCTATCCGGCACTCATCTGCAAGGGTTCTGCCAACATTATCTCGTCGGGCAACAACGCGTTGTCAGGAGGACATGGCGGTAATCCTGCCATCTATGTGCCACAGGGCAGCACCCTGACCATCAGCGGCTATGGCACACTCGATGTGAAAGGCTGCCAAGTGGGTGCCGGTATCGGCAGCGGCGATGCAAAAAAATATAAGAATAGCGGCAACATCATTATCAAGAGCGGACGCGTCAATGCATACGGCAACACCCAAAGCGCAGGCATCGGCAGTACCCAGACGGGCACCTGCGGCGACATCACCATCGAGGGCGGCGAGGTGTATGCCTATGCTGGCAGTTATGCTGCCGGCATCGGCTCTGGCTACTATGGCAAGTGCGGCAACATCACGATTGGCAACGCCCACGTGGAAAGTCAGGGCGGCTATCTTGGTGCTGGCATCGGCGGCGGTAACTATGGCAACTGCAAACTTATCACCATCAAAAACGGTTATGTAAAAGCCACAGGCGGAGAGGGATTCCCCGGTATCGGCGTAGGCACCGATTGGAGATGCACATGCGACGGCATAAAGATCAACGGCGGTGAGATTTACAGTTGGGCTGGCGAAAATGGCTGCATCGGCATGGGTGCCAAGATGAACAGCGATGGCAAGTGCGGCCCCATTATCATCTCCAACAAGATCAAGTCGCTCGACATGAAGAACCCAGGCGCATCAGGTAAGAACCTAAGGGAAGTCCTATTCGGTGAGTCCTTCGAATTTGGCACCACGAAACAGTCATTAAACCTGTTGCTCTATCTGTTGGAATCATTAGAGTATGATCACGAAGAGGTGTGGCAGAATGTCCACTACAAAATCTACGACAATGGCAAGGCCTTTACCATCACGCCGTTAGAGGGAGCTCAGATGTAATAAGACGAGCTACAAGGCCAATAGCGAAAGCTACAACGATGAGGATCAGGAAGACCCAGTAAGGGGTGTTGTTCCATAAGATTTCGGCCTCTACGCGCCATGCGGGTAAAGGCTTCATGTCAGCAGGACGTGGGTGAAAGAGTTCTCCTTTTGTCAGGAGGATAATTTCACCCACTTTCTCGTCGAGGCTGACAGCGGCTGGTGTCTCACGAGCCAGTTGACGCATGCGCTCGGGAAGGTCTGCCCCAAGGGTGTTCAGACGGTAGCCAAGGGTGTCGTCGAAGAGCTCTGAGAACTTGGCATATTCGCCCGTAATCTGCAGTTGCTCCCGAAGGTTTGCATCTGGGATATGGATCATCGGCTCTTCCTTCCATACGTCTGGACGAAGTATCCACCCCCAGACCACCTGCTCAGGCGAGAGCCCTCAGATTTCCCAGTTGTGGCCTTCCTCAGTATCAGCTTCACTCACCACACAGCCATTCTTTCGCAAGTGAAATCGTATGAGGGAGGTTTTACCGGGAGTACAATTTAGGGCCAATAGACAAAGATACTCAATACTTTTGTAGCTTTTTTGAGTAATTTCATAAAATAAAATGGAATCATTATTAGTGGTGTCCGATAAAAAATGAAGTATAGCCAAACAAAATGGGGACAAACCTTTCGATAAGTCCCCAAAGATTTGTAATTTTGTATCTGCAACAAT
>ONKX01000038.1 GCA_900318555.1 uncultured Prevotellaceae bacterium
TCGTCGGATCTTAGCAGGCTCTGTTTACGGCCTGCTACCTCGTTCTCATTCGTAACAGCCAAAAGGTGAGAACCCGACTTGACAAAATTATATACGATACGATTCTCGAAGGCATAGACCTTCCATGTGCCGGATTCCACTTTCAGCGGATAGGCATAAAGCCCCTTGTCACATGCTACAAACAATGTGTCGTCGTACACTTTCGCATCATGGTTAAAACCATGATTTAATGAAAATGTTTTCACTTGTGCAACGGCTGCGACACCAATCATGAACGTTGTTAGTACTACTAGAAATCTTTTCATATTTCGTACATTTGAATTAGTATTGCAAAAATACATGTTTTTAAAAATAGATATACTCTCTATGAGTTATTTTTAATAATAATTAGCAATGCTCAGTCTTTAATTTCAAGGATAGCCCCAGATTTACACTCAAAGCCATTACTAATTGTCACTCCTTGCCCTTTCTTCAAAATGACATGACTTGCGCTTAAAAAGAAAGCACCGAATACAATCAAAAATAAATTTTTCATACGAATCACTTGTTAGATTAATTTTCACTGCAAAATTAGTGGGATTTATTTAACCAAAGATGAAAACGTATGAATTAGAATTAAGTAAAAAATTCAGTAAAGCTAACTCTTTGATAATTAGAGGTTAATCCCATGTATTACCAATACGACAAAACGGAATTTTTACAAATATTAAGAAAAGAAAAGGCAAATAGGCCAATTCTAATAGATTGTCTTTAGTAATTTATCAAATGATTTGGAGGAACCAGACATTCCAAATAGTTTTTGTAACATCTTTGTGCGGAGTTCTGTAATGTATGACGATGCGACTCCTAACATCGAACTAATATTGGTTGGTTTGATGCCAATACGAATGAGCAGGCAAGTCTTATACTCCTTGTCATTTATAGCAGACCCATGCTTAGAGAGCAGATCCTTGAATCCAGGATAACAGAAGAAAATCTGTTGCTCTATTTGTTCCCACTCTTCTTGTGTAGGCTGCTGACCTTTGGTAGACAGCTGTTCAAATCTTTTATAGATGTCAGTGTCGATGAGTTTCCTATCTGCTAGTGACTGGCTATTACTGTCATGGCGCAATAGTGACTTCATGATGGTTTCCTGTTCGCGGATAATCTGTTCCTTTTCAGAGATAAGTTCTTTGTTGATTTCTGCATTGGTTTTAAGCTTTACAATATCACGTTGAGCCTGTTCTATGACAGACTGGCTTTGCATGTATTTTTGCTCTGCAGTTTTCTTCTTACGAGTCAATTCTCTTATGATGATAAAGGTTAGCAGACAGATAACAATGATAATTCCGACACAAATCCATATAATAATAGTACGTTGGTTAGCTTTCTTTTGTTCTTGATGTGCAATTTTCTGGTGACGGGTGTAGTCATATAGAGCTTGTATTCGTTCAACCTCTTTGGGTGTTCGCTGGGCATAGACGGAATCCAGCATAGTATAGGCATAAATAGCATATTTAGCTGCAGAGTCTGGCTTGTGTATTTTATTATAAAGGAGTGCTAATCCGTTTGCAGCAGAATTTTGATTACCAAAATCCTTTCCGTCACGCAACTCCTTTCGGAAATAATATTCTGCTGAATCCAAGTTTTCTGTATAAAGGAAATAGAGACCTTTAGTCTTATAATATATCTCACGACCTACTTCTATATTTCCACGTGAATCAAATCGTCCAGACTGAGACTCATAAATATTCATATAGTCTTTCGCTTCTTGTAATCTTCCTTTGATAATTAGAGGCTTAATAGCTAAACCTAATGAAATAGCAGAATATACTGTCCTGCCATATTGATTGTATTTATTAGCAACTTCCTCAATAACCATAATAGCCGAGTCTATAACACCTAAACTATTATATGCAATGAATTCCTGTTCTTTGTTTCTTATGGCAAGCAGGGTGTCTTCTCCTTTCCAAGCATAATGAATAGATTGGTTGTTATAGTTCAACTGTTGTCTGTATAATCCTTGTTCATAGAAGAGAAGGGCCATTTGTCCGAAGATTCTACTCAATTGGGCATAGTCGCAGTCGGTACTGAGGGTGTCGGCGCAGTCGAGGGCATCCTGATAGCACTGGAGGGCCATGGGGGCTTCGCCGTGGTCGTGGTAGGCACGGCCCAGAAGGTAGTGGGCCAGCAGGCGGTCGTTAGGTGTGCCGTGGTCGTCGAAGAAATCGACGTAGGGCTGCACGTCGGCAGCGGTGAAGGGCTGGTCGTTGCGGTTGCGCTGGTTGATGCTGTCCAGCTCAGCGCGCATACGGTTGCGGTCCGCCTCTGTGGTACAGCAGGCGAACGCCAGAAGGATGGCTATGACGGTCAGCAGATGTCTCATCTAGAATATCTTGATTCGGTAGATTAGGCTCAGTTCCACGCGATTGGTGGAGATGTTAGGCAGGCCGATGGCGTCGTTGTAGGTCGTGGTCTTTCCGACGTAAGCCAACGAGAGGCGTGCATCCTGCGTGAGGTCGGGAATCCACTGCAGGGCAGCCTGATAGCCATAGTTGTGGCGGTAGTCCTCCAGAACGGGGTTGTCGGGCATAGAGGCTTTCTCAGCAAAGGCCTTCACGAAACAGAGCCAATGGGGCGTGATATGATACTGCAGACGACCCACGAAGGCCTGATAGCGCACGTCGCGGAGCGTGGTAGGCTCGGTGGTCAGTCCAGCTGCGGCCGCATCGGCACTCACGATGCCATGACGGTCGATGTCCTCCCAGGCGTGATAGTAGTCCAAGTAGCCCTTCCACCTACCGATGGTCAGTCGCGAGCCCAACATCAAGAACCTGTTGGCCACACCTTTCGCCTCGTGGAAATAGCCGTACGACCAGTGGTTCTCCAACTTGTCCCACAGACGGCTACCAATCCAGTTCAGCGTGACGGCAAGCGGTCGGCGTGCCTTTTCCAGATTGGCTCCAGGGTAAGCTTTTTCGAGCGAAGAGTTGTTGCAGTTGCTGATATCGAGCTGTATCAGCTGTCGCTTGCCGATGTCGTAGCTCACCTCCGCACCAATCTGCAGGCTATTCATGTGGGAGTTGAAGTCCGAATAGTCGAGCACCTGAATGGCATTTTCGTCATATTCGAATCCGCCCATCGAGAGGGCAAATTTACCGCCAGTCATCCTCAGCCGGTCTGTAATCTGATAGTTCACCATCATGATGTTCAGGCTGTTGGAAAAGCCGTCGTCCTGCCGTTCCCATGTTTTGTTCAACTGGTAACGGAATCGATAGCTCCAATGCTTGTCGAGGAATCCTCTGGCCTCGAACCTCATGTAGCGCCCATGGAAGCCGCTCTGCTCACCCGCTTCGAACGGCTCTTCGTAGGCCACGGTAGTATTGAGGAAGATGTTGAAGGCCTCGTTCTTCTTCTCCACGATGTTCAGTCTCTCGAGGATGGAGGCTACACCATCGTCGCTTCCACCCATACCGATATTGCTACCCTGCGCCCAACCGTTCAGGGCCGTGGCCAGTAACACAAAGAATAATAGTTCTCTTTTCATCTTATAAATCTGATAGTTATGTTTAGAGATACTCCATCAGTACGTCCCAGACGGCGATGATGTGGCATAGCGAGCCGGCGAGCACGAAGAAGTGGAATACGGAGTGCATGTAGCGGCGTTTGTTGAACGAATAGAAGACGGCACCGGTAATGTAGCACACGCCTTCGGCCACAATCCATACAAAGGCGGCTGTCGATACGGAGTCGATGAGGGGTTTGAAGGCCACGAGGATGCTCAAGCCCATGCCGACGAAGCAAAAGGTCTCGACGTTGGAATGTTCCTTGAGGCGGATGAAGCTGATGACGGTTCCGACGATGGCACACGCCCATACGAAGATGAACAGTCCCCAGCCCCAATAGCCCTGCGTACGCAGAGCCACCAGCGTCAGGGGGGAGTAGGAGCCGGCAATGTGCCAATAAATGGCTGCATGGTCCCAGTGGCGCAGGCGTTCCTTCCATTTCGAGCGTCGGAGCAGGGTATGGTAGGCGGTGGAGGTGACATAACTGGCCAGCATGCCAAAAAGGTAGAGACAGACGCCCAGACGCGCCCAGGGATTCTCCCCCCGGAATGCCATCCATAGGAAGATGGCTCCGAAAGCAGCGCCCATGACGATGCCTCCAGCATGGCTCCACGCATTCCAAAGCTCTTCCTTATGGGTATATTTAATGGCCATCGTGTTGATTTTTTTGTTTTTGCTTGCAAAGATACGAAAAAAAATTGTATCTTTGCAAGCAAAAGCGAAAAAAACAAATGACACAGTCAGAAAAAACCCATTTGGAAGAGCGTATCGTAGACGTGCTGAAAACCGTTTACGACCCCGAAATCCCTGTCAACATCTATGACCTGGGGATGATTTACAAGATTGACGTGCAGGACGATAGCAGTGTCGTGATGGATATGACATTCACGGCGCCGAACTGTCCGGCAGCAGACTTTATATTGGAAGATGTACGCACGAAGGTGGAGAGTGTCGAGGGCATTACCTCGGCGACCGTCAACCTCGTGTTCGAACCTGCGTGGGACCAGAGCATGATGAGCGAAGAAGCACGCGTCGAACTAGGGTTCGATTAGTTCATAGTTCATAGTTATGAAGAACGTCTATTTCCTTTCCGATGCCCACCTGGGTTCGTTGGCCATTCCGCATCAGCGTATGCAGGAGCGCCGACTGGTACGTTTCCTTGACAGTATCAAGGAGAAGGCTGCCGCCATCTATCTGCTGGGTGATATGTTTGATTTCTGGTATGAGTACAAGTATGTTGTCCCCAAGGGATTTACCCGTTTTCTGGGTAAGTTGTCGGAACTGACCGACATGGGTGTCGAGGTGCATTACTTTACAGGCAATCACGACATCTGGGCCTATGAATACCTGGAGAAGGAGTGTGGCGTCATTCTGCATAAGAAGGAAGAGACGACGGAGATTTACGGCCATGAGTTCTTTCTGGCTCATGGCGACGGTATGGGCGATCCGAACAAGTCGTTCAAACTGATTCGCGCCATCTTCCACAGCCGTTTCTGTCAGTGGCTCTTCTCAGGACTTCATCCCCGCTGGGGTGTTGCCTTTGGACTGACTTGGGCCAAGCATAGCTATATCAAGCATAAGGAGAGCGATGAACCTGTGTATATGGGCGAAGATAAAGAACACCTTGTGCTCTTTGCCAAGAAGTATATTGAGGAACATCCCAACATCGACTACTTTATCTTCGGGCACCGTCATATCGAACTCGACATCAAACTCGCCCGCCATACTCGGCTGATGATTTTAGGCGACTGGATCAGTCAGTTTACCTATGCCGTGTATGACGGGGAGCACATGTTCCTCGAAGAGTATATCGAGGGTGAGAGCCGTCCGTAAGAATTATTTTGCTACTTTCGTGGCTCGGATGAAGTAGATGATGAGCAGGATGTAGGCTACCAGTGAGCAGAGCTCAGAGAGGGGATTAGCCCACCAGGCACTATAGTCGAACGAGACGCCGCCGAAGCGCAGCAGAGCACTGACAACACCCATCAAAGCACCACCGGCAATGAATCCGGAAGCGAGGAGGTTGCCCTTTTCGCCACGAGCATTGTTGGTGGCTTCGTCCTTCGAACGGGTGGTGACATACCAGCTGATAGCGCCACCAATAACCAAGGGGACGTTCAGTTCCATGGGGATGAACATACCCAGTGCAAAGGCCAAGGCCGGCACCTTGCACAACGTCAGTACAACGGCAATAACAGCACCGAGGGCATAGAGCGGCCAGGGGGCACCCACACCATTCATCAGGGGATCGATGACGGCAGCCATCGCGTTAGCCTGAGGGGCAGCAAGGGCACCAGAAGCAAAGCCGTAGGTTTCGTTCAACAGCATCATCACACCACCCACGGTGGCCGCGCTGACCAATGTGCCGAGGAATTTCCATGTCTCCTGTTTCTTAGGCTGTGTGCCACACCAATAACCGATTTTTAGGTCGGTAATGAACGAGCCCGCCATGGAGAGTGCCGTGCAGACTACGCCACCCATGATAAGCGCAGCGACCATTCCGCCCGTGCCTTTCAGTCCGACAGCGACCATTACGACGGAGGCGAGAATGAGCGTCATCAGTGTCATACCAGACACAGGGTTCGAACCCACGATGGCGATGGCGTTGGCTGCGACGGTGGTAAAGAGGAAGGCGATGACTGCTGTGAGGATGATGGCCACAGCGGCGAAGAGTACGTTGCCGTCCATGACGCCAAACCAGAAAAACAGGAAGGTAACGATGATGGTGACGATGGCTGCGATGGCAATGAAGCGGAAGGGCAGGTCATCGTGGCCAGCGGTTTCCCCGCTGGCATCTGTCGCTTTCGTTGCCAGGCCTACGGCACTCTTGATGACTCCCCACGACTTGATGATGCCGATGATGCCAGCCATCGCAATAGCACCAATGCCGATGGATTTACCATACGAAGTAAAGATCTGTTCTGGCGACATCTCGCCTACGGCTGTCGTGATGGCAGGATTCCACTCGTTGAGTACGGTGTCGGAGAACAGCAGTGCCATACCTGGTACGACGAGCCACCAAACGAACAGCGAACCCAGTGTGATGATAAGTGCATAGCGGAAACCGATGATGTAACCCAAACCCAAGACGGCGGCACCAGTGTTGTTCTTGAACACCAGTTTTGCTTTTTCGGCTAAGTCGTCGCCATAAGGAATCATACGCGAGGTGACGTTTTCGTTCCACCAGCCGAAGGTCGCTACGATAAAATCGTAGAGACCACCAACGATACCGGCAATGAGCAGGGGCTTGGCCTGAGAGCTACCCGACGCTGACGCATCGGGAGTGGTGGAGCTATCGTCTGCAGTACCGCTCTTTAGCACCTGTGTGGTGGCTGTGGCCTCGGGGAAGGGGTATTGTTCCTGTGGCGCTTCCACGAAGTAACGACGGAAGGGAATGAGGAACAAGATGCCCAAGACACCACCGAGTAGCGAGGCAATAAAAATCTTCAAGAAGTCGGCGCTCATCTCCGGATACTTCGCCTGCAGGATATAGATGGCAGGCAAGGTGAAGATGGCACCGGCAACGACGGCGCCAGAACAAGCACCAATAGACTGGATGATGACGTTTTCGCGTAGGGCATTCGAGCGCTTGGCAGCGGCAGACACGCCAACGGCGATAATCGCAATGGGAATAGCAGCTTCGAAAACCTGTCCGACCTTCAGTCCGAGGTAGGCAGCAGCTGCAGAGAATAGAACGGCCATGAGTACACCCCAAGTGACTGACCATGCATTGACTTCACTTTTTTTCATCTCTTTATGTTTTTAATTCTTTGTAATGCTTCCAACAATAGTGAACGGGGGCAGGCAATGTTGATGCGCAAGTAGCCTTCGCCAGACTGCGGGCCGTACATGGTGCCTGGGTTCAGCCAGACATGGCTCTCACGGAGGATGCGGTCGCAGTAGGTTGCGACTGAGTCGCAACACACACTGGAGACATCGACCCAGACAAGGTAGGTGCCTTCGAGGGGCATAACGCGCCAGAGAGGGAGGTGTTCTGCGACGAAATCGCAGAGCGCTCTGTAGTTGTCGTGGATGTAGATGTTGAGGGCGTCAATCCAGTCCTCGCTCTCGTTGTAAGCCGCCTTGACAGCCTCAGGAGCAAAGGGATTGACGTCGCACACCTCATTGATGTTGATGGTACGATTCAGGCGGCGACGGGTTGCGGCATCCCGACAGATGATGTTAGCCATCATCAATCCAGCGATGTTGAACGATTTCGAAGGCGAGGTGAGGATGATAGCCTCAGCATCAACAGTACCCATCGGGCAGAACGTATAGCCGGGCATTACCAGTTCACAGTGAATCTCGTCGGAGACGATGCGGACTTGGTGTTTGTGGCAGATATCAGCCATGCGTTGCAGTTCCTCACGCGTCCAGATGCGACCTGTGGGGTTGTGAGGGTTGCAAAGGAGGAAAACGGTCGTTTTCTCGTCGGTACAGCAAGCCTCGAAGGAGGGCCAGTCGACCTCAAAGCGATTGTTGCTGTGACAGAATCGCAGTACACTTTCGAGGACTTCGCAGCCGTTGTTTTTAACGGAGGAGAAGAAGCAGTTGTAGTCGGGCGAGAGGATGAGCACCTTTTCGCCAGGCATTGTCAACGCCTTGATGGCAACAGACATCGCTGGTACGACGCCAATGGTATATTGTATCCATTCGCGCTGGATGGTCCAATGGTGGCGACGCTGGAACCACGAGATGACAGCGTCGTAATAGTCGTCTTGTACGTAGGTATAGCCAAATACGGGATGCTGGGCTCGACGCAGGATGGCCTCCTGAATGGCCGGAGCCACCGCGAAGTCCATGTCTGCGACCCACAGGGGAATAACGTCGGGCGAAGGGCTTTCGTCCCACTTGACGCAACCTGTGTTTCTGCGGTCTATGAGTTCGTCGAAATTGTATTTCATTTTCTTGTTTCGATGATACAATTATTCGGTTGGCGGACATGTTCGTCAATAGTAATGGAACCGATACTGTCAGCAATGATATGTCCGCTGGTGGGATTCTTGATGTTTTCGATATGTCCGCGAATGTCGGCCTCAACGGTGGAGTATTCGAACACGCGGTCGCAGGCCTTGTCGAAGGTGCAGTTTTCGAGCACGAGGTTTTGTGTGTAGCATAGTAACTGCTCGCCCGTCAGATGGCAATTAACCAGACGGACGTTCTTCGAGTGCCAAGCAAGATATTCGCCATCCAAATCGGAGTCGTAAACGGTGATGTTCTCACACTCCCAGAAAGAGTCCTTCGTCAGGATTCTGGCGTTGTGTACCTCAACGTTCTTGCAATATTGGAACACGTATTTGGAATCGCTGTTGAGTCCATCGACAAAGACGTTTTCGCAGAACATAAAGGGATACGTACCTCCATGCAAAGTGACATTCTTCAGTCGCAGGCCATTGATTTTCCAGAACGTTTCGTCGGCATCAGTGATATTGACATCCTCCAGTTCAACGTTATTCATCTCACGGAAGAATTTAGGACCGTCAATGCGACAGCGGCGCATCACGAGGTCGTTGGTGTACCAGATGGCTGAACGCGAGCCCACGGCGAAATAGCAATCCTCGATGAGGGCACCATCGACGTGCCACCAGGGATATTTGCCGTAGAAGCGGCACTCGCTGGCCTCCATGTTTTGGCATTGTTTGATACCACTTTCACCATCTGTAATGGTGACATTCTCTAATCGCAGGTCGTGGGTGGCAAAAAGGGGACGCTCACCACCGAATTCCTTGTTTTTTATTAAGTCCATGTGTTATTATTTTGTTATTGGGTGCAAAGTTACGAAAAAAAGTCGTAACTTTGCAGCCGTAAAGAGAAAAAGTATGAAGAAACTATATATTGAGACATACGGCTGCCAGATGAACGTTGCTGACTCAGAGGTGGTTGCCTCTGTGATGCAGATGGCAGGCTATGAGGCAACAGAATCGTTGGATGAGGCTGATGCCGTCTTCCTAAACACCTGTTCTGTACGCGACAATGCCGAACAGAAGATTTATCACCGTTTGGACGCTTTGGATGCCATCAAGCGCAAGCGTCCATTGATTATTGGTGTGTTGGGTTGTATGGCCGAGCGTGTGAAGGATGACCTGCTACAGAACCACCATGCCGACCTGGTGGCAGGTCCTGATGCCTACCTGTCGCTGCCCGATTTGATCGCACAGGCCGAGACGGGCCATAAGGCAATGAATATCGAACTCAGCACGAGTGAGACCTATCGCGACATTGTTCCCCAGCGCTTGCATGGTGCTAAGATTGGCGGTTTTGTCAGTATTATGCGAGGCTGCAACAATTTTTGTCATTATTGCATAGTGCCTTATACCAGAGGCCGTGAGCGCAGTCGCGACGTAGAGAGTATCCTTCGTGAGGTAAGAGACCTGAGGGACCGTGGCTTTAAGGAGGTGACGCTGTTGGGGCAGAATGTGAACAGCTATCGTCTAGAGAATCTAGAAAGTCAAGACAATCTGGACTTTCCGGGACTTTTGCGCCGCGTTGCAGAGGAGGCGCCAGAGATGCGCATCCGCTTTACTACGAGTCATCCGAAGGACATGAGTGACGAGACATTGCGCGTCATAGCCGAGATGCCTAACGTCTGCAAACATATCCACCTGCCAGTACAGAGCGGTTCTGACAGAATCCTGAAACTGATGAATCGCAAATACACCCGCGAATGGTATATGGGTCGTGTAGAGGCTATCCGCAGGATTATTCCTGACTGCGGACTCTCTACGGATATCTTTGTGGGTTACCATTCTGAGACGGAAGAGGATCACCAGTTGTCGCTCTCGTTGATGCGTGAGGTGGGATATGACTCGGCCTTTATGTTCAAGTATTCTGAGCGTCCTGGAACCTACGCTTCGAAACACCTGCCTGACGACGTGCCTGAAGAAGAGAAGATTCGCAGACTCAACGAACTCATCGCCCTGCAGACTGAAATATCCGCCCAGCAGAATAAGAAGGACGAAGGTAAGGAATTTGACGTGCTCATCGAAGGATTCTCGAAGCGCAGCCGTGAGCAGTTGATGGGACGTACGGAACAGAACAAGGCAGTGGTGATGCCTAAGGCTGGACACCATATCGGTGAGACGGTTCGTGTCAGAATCACAGGCAGTACAAGTGCAACATTATTAGGAGAAATCGTATGAAAGAATTCCTGAATGTGTTGAGGCGTTTCGTGCCTCCCTACAAGAAGTATCTGGTACTGTCGGTGGTGTTTAATATCCTGTCAGCCATTCTGAATATCTTCTCGTTTGCAGCACTGATTCCCATTCTGCAGATCCTGTTTCAGACCAGTGACGCAGAGACAGCCACCAGCTATATGGCGTGGGATTGGGGTAACGTCCAGGCGGTGTTGATGAACAACATGAATTACTACGTCAACGGACTGATAGCCGAATATGGTCAGACAACAACGTTGCTGTTGATTGGCATCTTCCTGGGAGTGACGACGTTCTTCAAGACGGGGGCCTATTTCCTCAGTGCAGCTACGATTATTCCAATCCGAACGGGGGTAGTAAGAGACATCCGCAACCAATTGTATCAGAAGATTACGTCGCTTCCTTTGGGATTCTTCTCTGAGGAGCGCAAGGGAGACATCATAGCCCGAATGAGTGGTGATGTGCAGGAGATAGAGAATTCGATTATGTCGAGTCTGGAGATGCTGTTCAAGAATCCAATCCTTATCATTTCCTACTTTGCTGCACTCATCTTTATCTCTTGGCAGTTGACGCTGTTTACGCTTATTATCGTACCCATCATGGGTTGGTTTATGGGTTATGTGGGTCGTAAACTGAAGGCTCAGAGTATCAAGGCGCAGTCCCTATGGAGTGATACGATGAGCCAGGTGGAAGAAACGCTGGGCGGTCTGCGTATCATCAAGGCCTTCTGCGCTGAAGGAAAGATGAACCGTCGTTTCGACAAGATTAATTCTGCTTATAGGGATGACATTATGCGTGTCAATATCCGCCAGTCGTCAGCCCATCCAATGAGTGAGTTCTTGGGTACCATCATGATTGTCATTGTGTTATGGTTCGGTGGCGTGTTGGTATTGAAATATCAGGCACTCTCGGGTCCTATCTTCATCTATTATATGGTCATGCTTTACAGCATCATCAATCCTCTGAAGGACTTTTCGAAGGCAGGATATAACATCCCCAAGGGCTTGGCATCCATGGAACGTGTCGACAAGATTCTGATGGCTGAGGATACCATTCAGGAAGCTGCCCAACCCAAGCATATTGCTGCTTTTGAACATCAGATAGAGTTCCGCAACGTATCGTTCCGCTATGCTGAACAATGGATTCTGAAGGATATCAATCTTACGATTCCCAAGGGTAAGACCATTGCTATTGTGGGACAGTCGGGTAGTGGAAAGTCAACGCTGGTTGACCTCATTCCGCGTTACTACGATGTGCAGGAAGGTGAGGTGCTCATTGACGGCATCAATGTCAAGGACTTGGGCATTTATGACCTGCGCCAGTTGATTGGTAACGTCAATCAGGAGGCTATCTTGTTTAACGACTCCTTCCGCAATAACATCTCGTTTGGTGTCGATAATGCTACTGACGAGCAGATTGCCGAAGCCGCCAAGATAGCCAATGCCTACGATTTCATCATGCAAAGCGAGCATCAGTTCGACACCAATATAGGTGATCGGGGAGGCCGTCTCTCTGGAGGTCAACGCCAGCGCGTCAGCATTGCCCGTGCCATCCTGAAGAATCCACCCATTTTGATTCTCGATGAGGCTACCTCAGCCCTCGATACTGAGAGCGAGCGACTGGTGCAGGACGCCCTTGAACGCCTGATGAAGACACGCACGACGGTAGCTATTGCCCACCGTCTGTCGACCATCAAGAATGCCGACGAAATCTGTGTGTTGCACGAAGGGCGTATCGTCGAACGAGGCACCCACGAAGAGTTGCTGGCTACGGACGGATATTACAAGAAACTGAACGATATGCAGTCACTATAGAACGATGAGGGAGAGGGCGCTATATCTGTTGAAGACGTACTTATTGACGGTGGTGATATTCATCATCGCCAAGCCCGTCTTTATGATTTACAATAGCGCCAGCCATCCGTTCACGTTTACCGATGTCATAGACGTCATTTATCACGGTCTTTCCCTTGACCTTAGCACGGCACTCTATTTCCTCATTCTGCCCTTCCTGCTGATGGTGGTCAGCCTCTTTTGGAAAAAGCTGAACATCATCGCCACCATTCTGAAAGTCTATTGGGCCATCGTTGCCTGTGCTTTTGCTTTGGCCTTTGTGGCCGACACCTCCCTCTACGATTTCTGGCAGTTTAAGTTGGATAGTACCTGCCTGCAGTATTTGGAAGCGCCCTCTGAGGCAATGGCCAGCGTCAACAGACTCTACATCGCTGTACGGGTGTGTGCGTTTATAATAGTAGTTCGTTGGATTTATAAAGCCTATATGTTTTTAGTCCGTGCTCTACGGACTGCGAGTCCGCTCCCTACGGACCGCAAGTCCGCTGCTTACGGACTTTTGGTGGCCTTACTGCTCGTTCCTGTCTTCATCGTAGGTATTCGTGGAGGCTTGGACGAGTCGACGACGAATATCGGACAGGTGTATTATTCGCAGACGCCTTTCCTCAACCATTCTGCCGTGAACCCTGTGTTCAGTTTCCTGTCGTCGTTTGAAGAGACAGCCAGCTACATTCCTGACTATCACTTCATGGATGAGTCGGAACGGGCTTCGCTGATGAATGGTATCTATCCTACGAAGAGCATTGACCCTGACACTCTGTTGCGCAACCAGCGTCCCAACATCATCGTCATTCTGATGGAGAGTTGTGGGGGTATCTTTACAGAGGATATCGGAGGGCGTAAGGATATCATGCCCAATCTGAACAAACTGACCAAGGAAGGCGTTTATTTTGCCAACTTCTACGCCAACTCGTATCGTACGGATCGTGGAACGCTTTGCGTCTGGAGCGGTTATCCTTCGTTCCCACGTTCTTCTGTGATGAAGATGCCTGCCAAGGTACGTTTCCTGCCAGGTATTGCCAAGTCGTTGCTACAGGAAGGCTACAAGACCAGCTATCTCTTTGGTGGCGACATCAATTTCACCAACATGCGCAGCTATCTGGTGACGATAGGTTTCGAACGCTTCCATTGGTTGAGGGACTATTCGCTGGAGGAGCAGAAGACGGCAGAGTGGGGTGTGCGTGACGATATCACCTTTGCTACGCTTTACGACGAGGTGAAACGTTTCGAGCCCGATTCTCACTATCTCATTGGCTATTCCACGCTCTCCAGTCACGAACCTTGGGACGTTCCCACCCATCGGCTGAAGGACGAGGTTGCCAATGCGTTTAACTATCTGGATGGTTGTTTGGGCGACTTTATCAATAAGGTAAAGGCGACTCCCCAGTGGGACGATTTGCTCATCGTGCTGTTGCCCGACCACGGATACACCTATTTTGGAGTTGGCGAAGAACATGCGATGCACGACCACGTTCCGATGCTATGGCTGGGTGGAGCCATCAAGGAACCACGTCGTATCGAACAGCTTTGTAACCAAACCGACCTTCCTGCTACGCTGTTGGGACAGTTGGGCATTGCCCACGACGAATACATCTTCAGTCGCGACATCCTCAGCAGCAACTACACCTATCCCTTTGCCGTCCATACCTATAACAACGGTATTACGATGAAGGATAGCACTGGTTTTGTGGTCTACGACCTAAATGCCAACCGTCTTATCGTTGACGACAGCAAGGATGGTAACCTGCTGATACGCAGGGGGATGGCCATTCTACAGACGGCTTCGGAACATATTAACAATTTAGGAACCCAAAAGTAAAAGAGATATGGCACATTTCCGCAGATTAGGACTCCTTGCACCACTGACGACAACATTGTTTAACCTGTTGCTTGTCTATGTAGTCTATCAAGTGGCGCGCATGGTCTATCTGTTTGTCAACTACAGCTATTTCGCGCAGGGCTTGACCTTTGGTCATCTGATGGAAATGCTGGGCGGGAGTTTGGTGTTCGACACGAGTGCCATTCTCGTTACAAACATTCCGTATATCGTGCTGATGTTGTTTCCCCTGCACCTGAAGGAGACACGTGTCTATCAACAGGTGTGCAAGTGGGTGTATATCATCATCAACGGGCTGGCGTTGGCAGTGAACCTGTGTGATGCTGTCTATTTCCAATATACCATGAGACGAACGACAACAACAGTATTCAACGAGTTCTCCAACGAAAACAATCTGGGTTCCATCTTCCTGACAGAAACCATTCATCACGCCTATCTGCTGGTAGTCTTTGCCTTGTTGATGTGGGGACTCTGGAAACTCTATCGTCATTCAGGTCAGAAGCCGAAATACTTCCCTTGGTGGCGCTATGACGTTGCAATGCTCCTGTCGATGGCTCTGTTTGCTCCTTTCGTGGTAGCAGGCATTCGTGGAGGGTTTACCACTGCTGTACGCCCTATCACCATCTCCAATGCTAATCAGTATGTCGACCGTCCTGTTGAGGCTGCACTCGTATTGAATACCCCCTTCTCGCTCTATCGCACCATTGGCAAGGCTGTATTTGTGGTTCCTGACTATTATCAGAACAAGCGGGAAATGGAGGCTGTTTATAATCCCGTTCATCGCCCTGATTCATCAGGTATTTTTTCTAAAAAGAATGTCGTCGTTCTCATTGTTGAGAGTTTTGGACGTGAGTATATCGGAGCTTTGAACCGTAACCTGGAGAACGGTCAATATAAAGGCTATACACCCTGTGTCGATTCACTCATCAGCAAGAGTATTACTTTTACCTATTCGTTCTGCAATGGACGCAAGAGTATTGACGGTATGCCCTCCATCCTGTCGAGCATTCCGATGTTCGTCGAACCATTTTTCCTGACACCGTCATCAATGAATCACGTCAGTGGCATAGCCTCGTTGTTGGCTGGCGAGGGATACCAGACGGCTTTCTTCCATGGGGCTCAGCGTGGTTCGATGGGCTTTATGGCTTTCGCTCGCAGCACAGGATTCCAAGAGTATTACGGACGTGAGGACTATGATGCCGACAAGCGTTTCGGAGGCGACGACGACTTCGACGGTATGTGGGCCATTTGGGACGAGCCTTTCCTGCAATACTATGCCACGAAGATGTCGGAAATGAAGGAACCCTTTATGACAGCCGTCTTTACAGCCTCCTCGCACCATCCCTATATCGTTCCTGACAAATATAAAGAGGTGTATCCTGAGGAGGGCGTTGTCATCCATAAGTGCATTCGCTATACGGATATGGCGATAGGCAAGTTCTTCCAGCGTGTCAGAAAGGAACCTTGGTTTAAGAACACGATCTTCGTGCTCACCAGCGACCATACCAACCTGACGGATCACGACTATTACGAAACCGACCTCGGAGGATTCTGTTCACCTATTATTATATATGAGCCTGGACGTCAACCGCAGATACAGGACAAGATAGCCCAGCAGATAGACATTTTGCCAACGTTGATGGGCATGCTGCACTATCCCAAACCCTACTTCGCCTTTGGCATTGACCTGCTGAACACCCCTGCGGAGGAAACATGGGCCGTCAACTATCTGAACGGCATCTATCAGTATGTTAAACACGACTATGTGCTGCAGTTCGATGGTCAGCAGACCAAAGCTGTCTATGCCCTTACGGACTCGTTGATGGAACATAACCTTGTAGGGAGGGTACACCAGCAGAAACCGATGGAACGCGAACTGAAAGCCATCATCCAGCAGTATATGGAACGAATGACACAGGACCGTTTGCAACCTTAAAAAGACCAGCATGAAGAGAACTAGCAATCATACTCCCGTTTGGGCTGTCGTGTGGAACATCCTGCTGCTTTATGTGGCTTACGGGGTGACACGTCTGGCTTTCCTGTTGGAAAATCTCAGCACCTACGACCATGTGTTTACCCTCGATGCATGGAGCATTGTCGTTGGAGGACTCTATTTCGACACCTCCGCCATTGCCTACACCAATGCACTTTACATCCTGATGGTCTTCCTGCCCTGTCACCTGAAAGAGACTGGCTTGTGGCAACGTATCTGCAAATGGATATATATCGTTGTAAATGCTTTGGGACTGGCGATGAATCTGGGCGATTCCGTCTATTTCCAATATACCGCCCGACGGACGACAATGGCTTTCTTCAGCGAGTTTGGTGGCGACGACAAGCTGGGGACAATCGTTGGTTACGAATTCCTGCGCCATTGGTATCTTGTGTTGCTGTTCGTCGTGCTGATGGTCGCCCTATACAAACTTTATCGTACGCCTAAAGCCCCAATTCAGCCTCGCTGCCGCTATTACGTTGTACAGACGCTGTCGTTGTTGGTCGCAGGCTATCTGTGCTGGGCCGGCATGCGTGGAGGACTTTGGGACAGTCGCCCCATTAAGATCAGCACCGCCAATCAGTTTATTATCCGTCCGAATGATGCCTCGCTCATCCTCAACACGCCATTCTCTATGCTGCGCACCATCGGCAAGAATTCCTACATCCGTCCTGCATACTATACAGACGAGAGCGAGCTGGAAAGCATTTTTACTCCCATCCACCAGCCTGACTCTTCCATTGTTTCCAGACAATCTAACGATTCTAGCTTTACCAGAAAGAATGTCGTCGTCATCTTCCTCGAGAGCTTCGGACGCGAGTATTTCGGTTCGCTCAACAGAGACATATTGCCTGGTTACAAGGGATATACTACATTCCTGGACTCGCTGATTGACCATGCTGCCGTGACCTATCGCTATACCTATGCCAATGGCAAGGCCAGCATCGACGCAATGCCTTCAGCGCTCTCAGGACTGCCCATGTTTGTGGAGTCGTTCGTGGCCGCTTCTCATGCTACCAACCACCTCGGAGGAATGGCTGCATGTCTCGATAGTCTGGGTTACGAGACGGCATTCTTTCATGGTGCGCCAGCATCCAGTTTGGGTTTTCAGGGTTTCACCAAGTCCATTGGCTTCCAGCATGCTTGGAGTCAGGAGGACTTCGAGGCTGACTCACGAACGGAAGGCCGTGCAGCTTACGACAACTGGTGGGGTATCTGGGATGAGCCTTTCCTGCAGTATTTCCGCATGAAGATGAGCGATATGAAAGAGCCCTTTATGACGGCTCTGTTTACGTTGACCAGTCATCATCCGTTCCACGTGCCCGACAAATATAAAGAGGTGTATCGCGAAGAAGAATTACCCATCCACAAATGTATCCGCTATACCGACAATGCCTTGCGCCGCTTCTTTGCTGAGGCCGCTAAGGAACCTTGGTTCAAGAATACCATCTTTGTACTGACAGGCGACCATACCAATGCCAGCAACCACGCTGAATACAAGAGTGGCATCAACCAGTTCAGCACGTCTATCATCTTCTATGATCCCAGCGGCCATCTGACGCCAGGCATTCACGACGGCATTGCCCAGCAGACGGATATCCTGCCCACGATATTAGGGGCGGTGGGTTATCCGAAGCCGTATATGGCCTTCGGCTGTGACTTGTTCAATACCCCTGCGAAGGACACGTGGGCCGTTAACTATCTGGATGGCGTCTATCAATACTGCAAGGGCGACTACGTGCTACAATTTGATGGCGAACAGGCCATCGGCATCTATCGCCTGACAGACTATAGGATGCAGCACAACCTGAAAGGACAGGTTGCTGAACAAAGTCAGATGGAATGCGAACTGAAAGCCGTCATCCAGCAGTATATGAATAGGATGATAGACAATCGGTTGATACCTGACGAATAGCGCCTTTAACGGTGGACGTTATTCTTTGGGATTCAGCAAACGTTTGGAGAAGTAGCGTACTGGATACCATACGCTGAGAAATCCTACGGCAACGACGGTGATAAAGATAAGGATGATGTCCGTAGGATGAACGCTGACGGGGTAGGCATCGACAACAAAAGAACCCTCCGACGAGCCCAGCCGCACGATACCATATTGTTGCTGCAACCAACACAACAACAGTCCGATAGCAATACCAATCACAGCGCCAATGGCACTGATCATGCGTCCTTCGAACAGGAAGATGCGTGTGATTTGATGGTCCGATGCACCCAGGTTGCGCAATGTCACCACGTCGTCGCGTTTGTCGATGATGAGCATCGATAGCGAACCGATGATGTTAAAGCAGGCTATCATGAGGATAAACGTCAGGAAGATGTAGGCAATAAGCTTCTCAATTTTCATGATGCGGAAGGTGTCCTCCTGCTGTTCATAGCGGTCGCGAACGTAGTATTTGTCGCCTGCCAACTGTTGCATCTCGCGCTTCACCAGGTCGAAATCGCTGCCAGCCTTCAGGCGCAGCTCCAGTGACGACAACATGCCGTCCTGCGCAAACAGCTTACGCGTGAAAGCGACGGAAGTAAGGATATAGTTCTTGTCGTACTTGCCTTGTTTCATGGCAAAAACGACACCTGGCGAGTAGAGTTCGTCTTCGACGAAGCCCTCCATCGGATTCGCCATATCGAGCTGACCCTCGCGTTTGGGAGCGTAAATCTTCAAAGGCTTGTCGTACGTATAACCCATACCCAACAAATAAGCAACGCCCAAACCGGGGATGCCGTAGTTCATATCGGCAGCATGGAGTTCATAGGTGCCGTCACCCTCGAGGATTTCACGGATATGCGTGAGGCTATCGAAATTATCCTCCACGCCCTTCACCTTCACCATCAGCTGACGGTCGCCATAGACGGCCAGCGCCTGGTCTTCCATACATTCCGTAGCCACCTCTACTTGCGGCAACTGGCGAATCTTCGTCAGGATAGGGTCGTCGGTTGGCGCTGTCTTTCCTTTCGCAGGTATCACCTTCAACTGAGGGTCCATCTGGGTAAAGAACGACGCCACCATGTCGTGAAAACCGTTGAACACGCTCAGCGTTACCACCAAGGCCATCGTTGCCACTGCCACCCCTACGACAGAGATGGCACTGATGACGTTGATGGCGTGTGTCGACTTCTTCGAAAAGAGGTAACGCCGTGCGATATAAAACGGGAAATTCATATTAATTGGAAACACTAACGTCGTTCAACGTTTAATGTTCAATGTTCAACGTTTTAGCAGTTCGTCGATGCGCTCGATATAATCCAGCGAGTCGTCAATGAAGAAACGCAGTTTAGGGATGATACGCAGCTGATAGCGCACACGGGTGCCCAACTCGTAACGAATCTGCTTTTCGTTCTTCGTGATATTCTTAATCATCTCTTCGCTCTTCTCGGAAGGGAAGATGCTGAGATAGGCTGTGCAGATGCTGAGGTCTGGACTGATTCTGACTCTCGTCACACTGACCATCACTCCATGTAAGGAGCGCGTCTGCTCCTGGAAGATAACACTCAGTTCCTTCTGAAGCAGACGCGCTATTTTGTTTTGTCTTGTCTCCTGCATCTACTTATTTCTTACCGTCTACTTCGAGCAGTTCAATCTTGAAGATCAGCGTAGAGAAAGGCTTGATGTCAGTACCCTGCTGACGCTCGCCATAAGCCAGTTCCTGAGGAATGTAAACCTCCCAGATAGATCCTGCAGGCATGTGAACCAGTGCGTCGGTCCAACCCTTAATCACCTGATTAGCACGGAAGTCAGCAGGCTCATTACGCTTGTAAGAGCTGTCGAACACCTTACCGTCAATGGTCTTACCCTCGTAGTGAACCTTCACCATAGAAGTGTCCTTAGGCATAGCACCAGTACCCTCCTTGATGACCTTGTACTGAACACCGCTGGGGAGCAGCTTCACGCCTTCCTTCTTACCATTCTCAGCAAGGAACTTCTCACCTTCTGCCTTGTTACCGCCGAACTCCTTTTCCAGGTTCTTAGCCTTGATGGCACGCATCATATCCTGAGCTACCTGAGCAGCAGAGTCAACAGTCATCAGACCACCCTTGCCAACAGTACCGGCAATGAAACCAGCCATGAAGTTCTTCAGAGAAATGGTCTTGGTAGAATCCTCACCAAACAGCTCGTGGTTGATACCCTTAACCATCTGGTTGCTGATCTGCTGACCAATCTGGATACCAGCATAGTAAGCAGCCTTCTTCTTGTCGTCACCAGCATTAGCGCCTTCGTTCAGACCCTTGATGAAATCGTCCATGTAAGCGGTGTCAACACCCAGACGACCTACGAGATACTCCTTCAGACCCTGAGTCTGAGCCATACCGATAGCATAGCTAACGGTGTCTACATCACTCTTCAGGTTAGCCTTCGGAGTGCCATTGCCGCATGCAAACATCATGACGGCAGAAACTGCTGCAAGAGCAGCAAAAGTAAACTTTTTCATTGTTCTTAAAATATTAAATTACATTACTTCAATCAATTCAACATCAAAAATGAGTGCTGCGAAGGGGGGAATCGATGCACCTGCACCACCCTCGCCGTAAGCCAGGCGATAGGGGATGAAGAAACGATACTTCGCACCCTCCTGCATCAGCTGCAGACCTTCCGTCCATCCGGCAATGACCTGCTGCAGTCCGAATACGGCAGGCTCGCCGCGCTGAACGCTCGAGTCGAACACGGTACCATCAATGAGGAAACCCTCGTAGTGGCACTTCACGCTGTCCTTGGCACTGGGCTTCTTGCCGTTGCCTTCCTTCAGCACCTGATACTGCAGGCCTGAGGGCAGGGTGATGACGCCGTCCTTCTTGGCATTCTCAGCCAGATATTTCTCACCAGCCTCCTTATGTGCCTTACCGGCTTCCTGACGCTGCTGGTTGATTTTCTGCTCCTGGGCGGCAAAGAATTCCTGCACAATCTTCTGGGCATCCTGGTGCTTCACCTTCAGTTCATTGCCGGCAATCACGTCCTTGATGGCCTGTGCAAAATCGTCGATATTCAGTTCCGAGGCTCCCATCTGTGCCAGCTGCTGACCGATGCCGAGACCCAAAGCATAACTTACTTTATCCATGTCTTTTCTCTATATTAATAATGTGTAATCTTAAAAAACGGCTGCAAAGTTACAAATATTTCGCGAATTATATGCGATTATTCGAGAAAAATTACTAATTTTGTGCATTCTTAATACTTTGGCGTATGAAAAAGATAGTAATTTTGACTGGTGCAGGCATGTCTGTGGAGAGTGGTCTGAAGACTTTCCGCGATGCTGACGGACTGTGGGAGGAGTATCCCGTTCAGCAGGTGGCTACCCACGAGGGATGGCTCAACGACCCCACGCTGGTGACTAATTTCTACAACATGCTCCGCAAGAAATGCTGGGGTGTGAAGCCTAACGAAGGTCACAAACTGGTGGCTGAACTGGAAAAGAACTACGACGTGACGGTGGTGACGCAGAATGTTGATAACCTGCACGAGCAGGCTGGCTCTTCGAAGGTCATCCATCTGCATGGTGAACTGATGAAGGTGTGCTCCAGCAACGACCCTGACGATCCGCGCTATCAGCAACTGCTGACGCCCGATAATTGCGAGGTCACTCCTGGCACGAAGGCTGGCGACGGCTCGCTGTTGCGTCCGTTCATCGTATTCTTCGGCGAGGCCGTTCCCATGATTTCTGCTGCTGCCGAGGAAGCTCAGACTGCCGATATCTTCATCATCATCGGCACGTCGCTCAATGTCTATCCTGCCGCTGGACTCATCCATTACGTGCGTCCGGGCGTTCCCGTCTATCTCATCGACCCCAACCCCATCAGTGCAGGTAGCAACGTGACACAAATCCAGAAGGGCGCCTCCGAAGGTATGAAGGAGCTGATGAAAATCTTACATTGAACATTGAACGTTGAACATTGAACGACGTTTGAACTTTCGGTGTTAGTGCCAGACTATTGTCGTTGAACGTTCAATGTTTAACGTTCAACGTTCAACGTTCAGTATCCGTGCGTATTCACCCTCAGTGGTCAGAATACGTGCGGCTTCTTGTAAGGTCTTGTCGTTGCGCAGGCCGACTTGCAGCTCTCCGCCCTGATAGTAGTAGGCCGACACGATGTCCTGCTCTATCATCTGCTGGATCTCCTGACGGTTCTTGTCCAAGTCGCGCGCCACGTCGTGGTGGTCTATCTTTGCCTTCAAAGCCTCGAATTCTGCCTTTGCATCGTCCATATAGCCCTCAAACTTCATGGCCTTCTCCAGTTCGTCCATCTGCTTCTTGCTCAGCTGGTCGTAGGTGAATCCGCCCTTGATGACGCGCTGCTTGAAGTCGTCGTAGTCGGCATCCGTCAGGTGGAAGTCCTTGGCGGCAGCAATGGTGGGATGCTTGGCAATATACTCCGTCACGTAGTCGAACATCACCTCCGTCGAGTCCAGACGGTCCAGATAGAGTGTGATATTGGCCAGCGTGTCGGGCTTCACCTCGATGTCAGGCTTTAGACCTTCCTTCATATCGATGCCGCGACCACTGGGCAGATAGTAGCGCGACGTGGTCAGCTTTAGGTTCGCATTATACGGCAGGTCGACGTTGGGAATCTGCACCAAGCCCTTCCCGTATGTGCGCGTACCTATTATTATGGCGCGCTTCAAGTCCTGCAAGGCACCGCTGGTAATCTCCGAGGCCGATGCCGTCTCACGATTCACCAGCACCACGATGGGCATCACCGTGTCGATAGGTTCCAGACGGGTCTTGTATTCGCTGTTTGCACGCTTCAGCTTGCCTTTCGTCTCTACAATCTGCTGACCCTTCGGCACCCACATGCTCATAATATCGACACACTCCGACAGCGAACCGCCGCCATTGCCGCGCAGGTCGAGGATCAACTTCTGTGCACCCTGCTTCTTCAGGTCGAGGAAAGCCAGACGCATAGGTTTCGCGGGCTCGCCCGTAAAGGTGTTCAGATTGATATATCCGATGCCGTTGTCCAACATGCCGTACCACGTAATCTCTGGCATCTTGATGTTCTGGCGGGTAATCTTAAACGTCATCTTCTTGCCCGTCGACGGACGCTCAATCTTCAGCACGAAGGTCGTACCGGCCTCGCCACGCAGATGACTGCTCACGTAACGCGTGTCCTTGTCCGTCATCACCGTATCGTCGATCTGAAGGATGATGTCGCCCTTCTTCAGACCCACCTCCGCTGAAGGCATACCCTCGTAGGGCTCGTCAATGACGCAACGCTTCAGCTTCTGGTGGTAGCGAATCAGCGCTCCGATGCCTGCATACTTGCCCGTCAGCATCTGTTTCAAGTCCTTTTGGCGCTCCTCGGGATAGTACTCCGTATACGGGTCCAGCGACTCCAGCATGGCGTCAATACCTGCCGTCACCACCTTGTTGGCATCCAGCGTATCGACATACATCATGTCCAGACGCTTGTACAGCTCATTGAATATCTCCAGGTTCTTAGCCACCTCAAGGTTGTGATTTTTCACTTCCTGGGCATTCGTCGGCAGTGCCATCAGACAGGCGCCGAACAACATTATCAAGTATCTTTTCATCATCTTTTTCCTTATATTTGCCTGCAAAATTACAAAAAAATACGCATTCCGTGAATTTTTTCGCCAAAAAATTTGCACGATTCAGATTTTTGCCGTACCTTTGCACCCGCTAAACAAAAATAGCAGCGCTCTTACAAGTACAAATCTGCTTCAGTAGCTCAGTTGGTTAGAGCACCTGACTGTTAATCAGGGGGTCGTTGGTTCAAGCCCATCCTGAAGCGCACAAGAAAGAATCCTGTAGGTCAACGACTTACAGGACTTTTCTTTTTCTCACATTTCAAAATTGTAGCCAATTTGTAGCCAATTCTGTTTTGTTGTAGCCAATTCGTGTTTCTCCTTTGCAGAATTAACAATCCAAGATCCTGCAAAGA
>ONKX01000035.1 GCA_900318555.1 uncultured Prevotellaceae bacterium
TTCTGTTCCACGAGAACCACTTTGATGCGATTAATATCTTTAGCCATTGGCAACAAATTATTGATGTTTGCCGCAAATTTATAAAATTTCCAGCAAAAAACCAACATACATTCCGCAAAAACTTCCGTTTTTTGTCATTCTTTCACAAAAAACATCATTTTCAGCCGTAACATTTCACTTTTTCGCCTACTATAAGAGTAGAATGTCGAACATTTAGAGTCCCTTGATAAGGGACGGCTATAATGCGGGGATTTAGTAAGAACAATTATATAAAGGATATTTATGACACCTACTCGCGAACAATTCAAGGATTTCATTGCTGCCATACAAAAGGCACTGGCAAAAGAGAAGAACGTAAACAAAGCACTAAAGCAAATCTGGGACGATGACCAAGGCCAATACCCGCCTTTTTACATCTCGCCCCTTTGGGAAGCCGTCTATCAGGCCTTCAACATCATGTTCGGCCTGAAAGATGACGATGTTGTCGGTAACGAGCTCTCTTGGTGGCTCGATGCAGCCCCCAAGAACGAGGCCAAGTATTGGATTGACAAGAAGGAATACAACGTCAGCGATGTCGATGCCTTCTATGACTATTTGGTGGGAATGTTAAACAAGGAAGAATAATGAAGATAGGAGCACTTAAAGAAGGCTAAAGGAACACCAAAGGATGGGTCTTCTTACCCTCTTCTTACACCACCGAAAGAGTTGGCTCGGCATCTCGAAAGTCTCTCTTACCTCTCTCGAAGGTCTCGGCTTGCTCTCGGCCACCTCTATCCTCGGCCTATGCTACGCCTATCCTACGCCTACGCTACGCCCTTGCTACGATATAGCTACGACCTACGAACGACGGCGGAACGGCTACGACCTACGAACGACGGCGGAACGACCTTGCTATGTGTAGTTTTTCTCAAAGTCAACAAAAACCTTAGTCTTTTTATCCAGATAAAGATTTAATCCTCGAACAAAGTCGTGCCAAAGATGTCGGTCTGACGACACGTTAACATTGGCACGATTGATAGCGGTCAAAACATCTGTCCCACATATATAATAAGGTGGGACAGCAGTTTTGTGATGCTCCAATTGATACACTTATCGAAAATTATTCGTAACTTTGCGGTTGAAAACCGCGAGAACGGGCTGCACCTCGACAAAGAGCGAGCTCTCTGTACTCGGTTTGCACCGTTCCTTGCAGTCGAAAAGGTTATGATAAGCGAAAACAAGCGAAATCTGACCCCAAAAGAAGAGTATTACAAATTAATTACAGATGAGAAATCGAACCACATAGGGACAAATGCTAACGGTGCTGGTTCTCAGTGTGTTAGACGGGAAAATATAGGGAGCCTCTCCTTCCGCGAGAGATACCTCTCTCTCCGCAAAGAGTTCAATGAGTAACATCGTTGAACTCTTTTTTTGCGATGAAGTCTACTCGTAATGTCTGATTCTTACATCGATGCCGTCCCCTTTGAGTATTCCAGGGAGACCACTCACGTCAGTCTGGCCGTAGTGATATGGGAATACCACTTTGGGCTTGATGATTCTCGCAGCCTTAACCAATTGGTCTGGCGTCATCGTGTAGGGCTGGTTGCAAGGCAGGAAAGCAACGTCGATGTCCTTAATGGCTGACATTTCAGGGATGTCCTCCGTATCACCAGCGATATAGATTCTCAGGCCATCGATAGTCAAAATGTAGCCGTTGTCACGCCCTTTGGGATGGAATTGCGTGTGCCCCTCAGTGTAGTTATAGGCAGGAACGGCTTCAATGGTGAAGTCTTCGGCAATTTGTAAGTTATCACCATTTTTCATCACCTCGCCAGAGCCATACATATCGGCACATCGCTGGTTGGTAATGAAACGTGTTTTTTCGCCAGACAGCAGCTTGATGGCATCTTGGTTAAAGTGGTCAAAGTGCTCGTGAGTCACCAAGAGATAGTCGGCCTTTGGCATGGAGGCGTAGTCTATCACTTTGTTGCCCAACTTCGTCACAGGGTCAACCTCGATCTCTTTGCCGTCATACTGAATGCGGATGCTGGCATGTGTCAAGGCATGGAACGTCACTTCCTTCCCACTTTTGGTCTTAAACACGTCAGTTTCATAATCTCCCTGGCCACAGGCAGTTGTTAGCCCAATTGCAGCAAATAAGCAAGTCAAAATCTTTTTCATTTCCTAATAATTTTAAAAACATGCAATTTTTATTGCAAAGGTAGCAATAATTCTTCACTTTTTCGTAACTTTGCAAATAAATTTTGCACAGATTTAATATGTTTTGTGATATGAAGAAGATTTTGATTATTTTCCTTATTGCAATGGTCACGATGCAGAGTGCTTTTGCTGGTGACAGACTATCGAGTTTACCGTGTCCTATCCTCGGCGGTGAGTTGAGCAATTCGGCGGCGACATCAGTGGCAGACATTGACGAGGTGATGCCACGGATGCGGGCATTGGGTCTGAACACGGTGCTCGTGCCAGCATATTGGGAGTTGATGGAGCCCGTAGAGGGACAGTTCGATTTCACACTCATCGACCGCACCATCGACGTGGCACGACGCGAGCAGTTGCATGTCGTGTTCCTTTGGTTCGGCGCGTGGAAAAACTCGATGTCGTGCTATGCGCCAGCATGGTTCAAGCAGGACACGAAACGATTCCCTCGGGCGATGACCGCCGAAGGGAAGCAGATGGAGATAGCCTCGTGCTTCAGCGATAACGTGCTGCAGGCGGACCTGAAGGCCTTCTCCGCGCTGATGCGACATATCCGTGAGCGCGACCCGCAGCGCGAGGTGGTCATCATGATGCAGATAGAGAACGAAATCGGTATGCTGGAGTCGGCACGCGACCACTCGCCATTGGCAGAAAAAGCATATAAAAAGGAACGCTGGGCAGAACGCTATGGCACGGATGAATATGCCGACGAGAAGTTTATGGCGCTGAGTTATGCCCGCTATGTGGAACACTTGGCTCAGGCTGCCCGCGAGACGCACGACATGCCGCTCTATGTGAATGCTGCGATGAACAGTCGTGGGCGTCGTCCTGGCGAATATCCGTCGGCAGGCCCGTTGGCACATCTCATCGACTTCTGGCACGAGGGAGCACCCAGCATCGACCTGCTCGCTCCTGATATCTACGATACCGGTTTCAAGTCGTGGTGTGCGCAGTATGCCATGCCTTTGCGTCCGCAGGATGGAGGGATAATCAAGAACCGACTCTTTATCCCTGAGAGCCGTTGCTGCGAGAATAGCGGCGTCCGCGCCCTCTATGCTTTCGGCGAGCATCAGGCTTTGGGCTTCTCGCCTTTTGCCATCGACCAGGCCAGCGCAAAGGAAACGGAATCCGTCACGCAGGCCTACGGCCTGTTGCAACAAGTCTATTCTCTCACCTCTCACCTCTCACCTCTCACCACTTATGGTTTACTTTTCGACCAGGAGGATCGTGAACGCGTGATTGATGACAACGGCGTAGTGATGACCTGCCGCCATTACTTCACCCTGCCTTGGGATCCCCGTGCTACCGACGGAAGTACTTGGCCTGAGGGTGGCGCCCTGCTCATCCGGCTTGGCAAGTTTGACTACCTCTTGGCTGGTAGTGGTGTGGTCATCGACTTCAAGACGCTGTCTGAGAAGCAACAAGAACAGCAAAAGACATTAGGCGAGGACGGTTTCGCTGAAGCAGGTGCTAACTCTCAACTTTCAACTTTAAACTCTCAACTGTTCAAAGGCAAGCGCCTCGGTCTCCTTTCCGTCGATGAAGTTGGAATCGATGCTGCTGGCACCATGCAATACCTCCGCCGCCATAACGGCGACCAGACCCACCAAGGCCGTCATGCCCGCATCGGCGTTGGCGAATGGAAAATCCTCCACATCAAGCTCTACGAATATTAAAATGGCGTGGAAACTGAGATATCGCTGCAAGCAGTGTGGCTACGAAGCTGAGGTGTACGAAGGTCGTGGACTCTTTCGACAGGAGATTACGGCCATGTCGTGCCCAGACTGCCATACCATCCAGAACATCGTGGTGGGTGGCATCATTGCCGACGTGGCTCCATCGTACAGAAGCGAGGCGGGCCGTTTGTGCCTGCAGTGTGGCAGCGATAACATCAGGATTTGGAACAAGAAAACCTGTCCCCGATGTCAAGGCGAAATGGAACAGACCGGCGAGAAAGAATTTTGGACGTAGCCTAAAAAAGCAAGCCCGCAGTATTGCGAGCTTGCCCTTTTGTCAATCTGATAGACATCAGCCATTTTTACATCTGACATCTTCCATCTTACCTCTTACCTCTTCTCTGCAAGCAGAGTGTGGCGTTGCGAATTCTTCTTACCTCTAAAAGAGTTGCCCCGCGAGGGGGCGAACTCTTTACAATGTTCAATGTTCAACGTTCAATGTTCAACGTTTTAGTCCTGTCCCATGCCGTGGTCGTTGCGCTCAGCGTGAACGCCTCGCTATACAGCGCGCTTGCAGCCGTAGGCACGGTGCCGTCGGTGGTGTAGTGGATCTCTGCGCCGTCAGGACCGCTGATGCTCACCTGCGTGGACTCGGTGAACGAGGTGTTACCACTAATGGTCGGCGAAGCCAGTGTCTGGTTCGAAGAACCACTACCGGAGTTGCCGCTGTTGTTTCCTGAATTCGTAGATTCAGCGTCTTCGCCTGTGCCATCGTCAATTTCGGCGTCGTCGGTGCTGGTCACGCGCTTCACCTCCTTGCCGTCGCGGTCGTAGCAGGTGATGACCACCGCCGTCGATTTCAGCTCGTCCTTCAGCTCGACGGCGGGCGTGAAGATGATGCGGCGCGTCTTGATCAGGCTCGTCTTCACCTTGTTCACGTCGTCAACGCTGGATGCCGACAGACCGAAGCGGCAGCTGCCCAGACCGGGCAGGGGGATGGAGTGACCTTCCGGCAGCCAGGCCTTGATGACCTCGCCGGCGGCGTCCCAACACGCCTGCATGACGCCTTCCGAGACACCCGAACGCAGGGCAGCCTCCTTGATGACCTTACTCTGGGTCAGTGCCGAATACAGCTCGGGCTGCATGACCCACTTCCAAACTCCTTCAGAGTCCTTGCTGAACTTCAGCAACTTCTCTCTTGCTTTTACTTTCAATGCCATGATGTAAAAACTTTTAAAAATTAAACTTATGGTTGATTAATTCAGTCGGTTTCGGTCGGAAATGCCTGTCGTTACAGACATCTTAAACCCTTCCTAATTCCACCTACAAAGTTACGAAAAATTTTCGAATTATGCAAATATTTTCGCAATTATTCTAATTAATAAATGCAAAAAATATTTTTTGTTTTATTTGGTAGTTTCACTAATTGTTTGTATTTTTGCAACATAAATTTAAATCATTACACTAACATGAAACGATTGTATTACATTATTGCAGCGCTTTTGCTGATTAGCCTTGAATCTTGGGCAGTTAAAGCAGATTACCGTTCGGTCGAAATAAGGCAACCAGACGGAACCTTTGTATCTGTTGTTCTTCATGGCGATGAGTTTTTTCACTATTACACCACAGATGACGGTGTCTTGCTTGTACAGTCGCAGGGAGCATATTATATAGCATCTACTGATGCAGAAGGGAAACTTTCTGCCACATCACTGTTGGCTCATAACAGAAATCAGCGTTCTGAAAACGAAAGGAAGGCTGTTGCAGCGCAAGATGTGGATCGTTTTATAGAAGAGGCATCTACCGAGGCCGCCATACGAAGGTCAAACAGGAGGGAACCTATAGCAGAAAGCGAATCGCTGTTTCCTCACTCGGGCAGTCCTCGTGCCATAGTCATACTGGCAGAATTCGAAGATGTCAGATTTACTATTGAGGAACCACAGCGTTCTTTTGATGCATACTTCAACTCACACGAGCCTCTAGTGAATTACGGACGAAAAGAAGACGCGAATATTTCGAGTGTGAGCAAATATTTTTCTGATGTAAGCTTTGAACAGTTTGTACCGCAGTTTGATGTTTACGGACCAGTGCAAGTGCCTAATCCTCTCAGCTATTATGGCGGGACAGCGTCAAGCGGTAATGATGAGAATATGCCGGCTTTGTTTCAGGATGCCTGCTCGCTGATGGACGAAACCATCGACTATTCTCAATACGATGCTAATGACGACGGACGGGTGGATCTTGTCATCATCCTTTATGCTGGTTATTCACAGTCAATGTCTGGAAATTCAGCAGAATGTATTTGGCCCAAATCAGGGAGTGTCGCTGGCGGTACTTACGACGGGAAAAAGGTGTCACGCTATGCTGTCAATGCTGAACTCAATGGATTCCCAGGTTGTTGGAGTTCCGCACCCTTCGAGCGCATTAATGGCATTGGAACGATGTGTCATGAATTCTGTCATGCGCTTGGCCTGCCTGATTTCTATCCGACAAAGGAATCAGTGAAAGGCAACAATCAGGGGATGGAATATTGGAGCCTGATGGATAGCGGCAACTATCTCACGAACGGTTATACTCCTGTTGCCCTGAACGCATGGGAACGCGAGGCTTTCGGATGGATTGACATACCGACGCTCAATGATACACAAGACCTGACGCTCACTCCGCTTGATGCTGGTGGCAAGGCCTATCGTATCCTCAACGACCATGATTCGTCTGGCCATGAGTATTTCATCATCGAAAACATTCAGAAAGTCGGACACAATTATTATCAGAAAGGACATGGCATGTTAGTATATCATGTTGATTACGACCCGACACGATTTACCAATAATGAACCTGGCCATCCTCGCATGACCGTAGTCCCTGCAGACAACTGTCTTTTTGCACAGTATAATGTCGGAAAGACCATCGATGGAGTTAAAATCAACAATGCCTATTTTTACAATGAGTTGGCAGGCGACCCATTCCCAGGCAGTAGCAATGTGGGAGAGCTTACGGACATGACAGGCCACGTGAATTTCAAGGTTTACAACGGCGACATACTGGACAAAGGCTTTTGCAATATTGTTGAAGACGAAACCGGAGTGATTAGTCTGTCATTGATTACGAACTACTCTGAATACTACGCTCTTGGCATCAGCGATATTTCGTATCACCAGCAAGGAGAACCCGAGCAAATTTACACCCTTGACGGCCGCCGTACAACAAAATCCCGGAACGGCATTTACATTGTGAAGACGAAAGACGGCAAAACGCATAAGATACTTTCTAAATAATAATCACTGATTCCGAGCATCACCATGCTCTCTTTCCTCTATCGCGACGGAGAAAAAACTGCGTCGCGATGGAGTTTTTTCCACGACGCGACGCAGGAAAAATTCCGTCATGGAGGCTTAGCCTCACCGAGGATGAGGTCGGCCAGGTCGGTGTTGGGAGCGTAGCATTCGAGACGTGGTGAAATGGTGTAGTGTATAGCGGTGGTTGCCTGCATGTGGCGGCTCCACTTGTCGTAACAGCCGCTATCGGGGAAGAGAATGACGCGACGGCCTTGCAGACAATGCAGACGCTCAGCGGAGAGTCCGCCGCTACCGGCCGTGGCCAGCCAGAGGTATTCCGGACGGCAGGCGGCCATGATGAGGGCGGTCTTCTCGCTCTCCACGATGCACACGTGGTCGTCGGGGCGACGGGTCAGCAGGTGTTGTCCGAAGAGGCACTGATTGAGCTGCCAGTCTTGTGGCAACACTCCGTCGCGAATCAGCTTGACGTGCGTCCAGCTCTGATAGCCGCCGCGGTGGCCGTCGGCATGGTACTGCATGATGTGTCCGCCGTGTACCTGTCCGAGGTGGTCTATCTGCCAGAAGATGACGTCGGACTGGTGGGTAGCTCCCAGTTGGTAGTCGTCGAAGACTTGACGGAGTCGCTCATGAGGGATGGAAAGTCGCCGTGCCACGTCGTTGGACAACCACTGCCAGAAGGTGCTCTGAGGTGAGTGGCTGCGTATGACGTAGTCCATGGACAGCGGACGAAAGGGCGGAAGGGGGATTGGAGTACAATGGTCGTTGGATGCAGGCTTTGTGACCCACTGGTTGTCTCGATAGTAATCGCTGGGCTTGTAATGATATCCGCAGGAATGCTGGTGATCACACTTACCTACCTCATCAGCCACATATTGGTTGCCGTTGTGAGTATCCACATAGCGTACGAAACATTTCTTCTTACCGCAGTGTGGGCAGGTGGTCTTCTGCTGACGACGGCCTGTCACGCGCGGGGTCTCTAATTGATATCGATAATCGTTATTCATTGTGTCACTGATTTAAATGATTTAAATGTTTTTTTGGCGGATTCTCGTTCGTTGTTGGAGCCACTATATATATAGGTGGCTCCGACAACAAACAAAAATCTTTCCGCGGGTCAGAAGGGCAGTGCAAATTCCTTGGAGGCCTGAATCAAACCATTACTGTCCTCAAAGATTGCTTCTTCTTTCAACCATTCTGAGATGTACGAAGCCACAGTAGGACGCTTACGCACGAAAACCTTTACAAGGATTTCCGTCAGTTGCTTACGGCTGACTGCCCCGCCCTTGTCACGCAGGATCGTCAAGCACTTTTGGAGGCGTTCCTGTTTTTCCTTTTCAAGGGCTTCCTGACGTTTCTGCTGTTGTTCCGCCTTACGCTGCTCGAGTTGAAGTTTACGCTGTTCGGTAGCATCGACGATACGCCCGTCCTCGGCAAACATAATGCTCCACTCGGTTGGCTCTTCATGGCGTGACTCCGAACACGAAACAGTGATGACACTGCTGCCGCGCTCCTTCTTGCACTCCAGAACCGTGGCTGCCTTTTGGGCCAGCATCGTACCGAGGTGACCACGCATGTTATGGTCTTCGTCGGCCTTGTTCGTGTGAAGCACGCAGATGATGGCACAGTTATACTCCTCACTGAGCCCCAACAGGTCCTTGATAATCTGCTTGGACTCAGATTCGTCGTTAAAACTGCTAACGAATTCTACAATGCCGTCGACGAACACCACGTCGGGCTTCTCGTCCATTAAGGCTTTGCACAGCAACGGCAGCAAGTCTTCTCGATCGACACGGCGCAGCGAATGAAGCACCACTTGGGAGTCGATGGCCTCTGGACTAAGTCCCGTCATGGCGGCTACATCGTCAAGGATAGACTTCGTATCCTTTCTGTTCTGCTCAGTGTCGAAGAAGACGATGCGTGGTTTCTCCAATAGTGACTTCACGCGGAACATCTCGCCCTGTAGCAGTGCTGCGATGAACACCTTCAGCGTGGTGGTCTTGCCAGCTTTTGCCTTTGCCTTGACAGCATGGATGTCGCGGCGAGCAAAAAAGCCCGTGCCATCCACCTCCAACGCATACTCTAAATCCGGCACCACCGTATCGGTACGGATGCGTGTCTCGCCAAGAATCTTTCTTAAGCGCTCACGTTCCTTCTCTTCGGCAGTCGGTTGGTTGACAGCCTCACCCACGATGTCATTCACCATCTGGGCTTGGTTGTTTACTAGTCCAGTCTGACCATTGGTCTGCTGAACGTTCTCAGTCTCTTTCTTAATATCTTCAGTCATAACTGTAAGTATTAAGTTGAGCGTTCATAGCACTTACCAGCCATCAGGCGAACGCTCGTTTACCGCGACTGGCGGGAACCCGTGCCAAGGTTTTAGTCCCTACATATGTACATATAAATTTTTGAAAGTGCCCCCTCAATGTCAATTCCTCGTACTACGACAACGAGTATAAAAAACTCCGAGAAGGACTGCTCTCGGAGTACAAAATTACGAAGAATTAGTGGGACAGCAAGCTGTTTGTGATGCATATTTTAAGAATATTGGTTTATAGTTAAATTCTTGAAAAACAGATGTTTACACCATCTTATAAAACAGTTTTTACAATAATTGCTGACACTTTTGCTGATTCTTAATTCTCTTTTTACAGAAGTAGTCCGTTCTGTAAAAAGTTCGTTAAAAAAATGATAAAAATGCCGTGATTGCTGTAAAAAAAAAGACAGATTTCCGAGGAAACCTGTCAAAAGATATTTGGGATAAAAACTGATTATGCTGCTTCTGCTTTCGATAAATATGCGGCAAAATTGTTTGCCATCTCCTGCATCGGAATCTTTCTACCGTAGCAAAACCTTCGCTCGCGACAAACCGCTTGCCATGAGGGCAACAGATAATCACCCTTGTAATGTACCTTCAAGTAATTCTCATAAAACTGTCTCTCATTTGTCTCGTCAATGACAGTTTTACCATCTATGCTCATATAGCTGACAGCACTCCACTTAACGAAATATACCATTTCACGTGCATCATACGTTCCTATTTTGCCAGCAGCATCCGCTTTTTTGCTGTGCTTAAAAGGAATATGTAACGTATCAAGTTGGGGAATCAAATCACAGACTTTCCTGCCCCATTCAGGGTTGTGAGCCCAAAGTACTGAAGCCTTTTCGTCGAGCCCATATTGGCGACCAGACGCCAGCCTGTAAATGTAGGCTTCGCGCTTCAACCAGTTCTTGTCATGAGCATGATAGTCCTTCTGCAGCCATTCCTTCATGGGACGGGCATTCTTACGACGTTCAGCTAATTCTTCCTCAGAAATCAACTTGACCTCTCCAAAGGTATCGAAAACATCATTCACGCAATGGAGCACTTCATCACAACTCTTTTCGAAAATCTTCTTGAGGCGCTCATAGTCGCCCAAAACTTCCTCTTCTTGACGAATCATGTCCTTACAGACTTTCAGTACCAAAACCAGTTGATAGAAGAATGCTGCCAGCTCATGAAGCAGTGTCTGAACCAAACCAATGTAAACCTCAATTCCGAACAATTGACCTTGAAACTGGCGGAATGTAAGCCTGGAATAGTCAAGCGTCGGAACAATATTGCCAGCACCGTCCAACTTGCGGCGCACTACGGGACAGAACTTACGGAATATTTTCATGCTGCCGGTAATGGTTGTTCCAATACGTCGGACGAGTTTTTCCGTCAATCGGAAACACTCATTATGATCTGTGGCATATTCCTCGATAAAATTCTCCGAAAAGGCAACTAGTTCCATTGACTCGTTGTTTAGTCGTAACTGATACATGCGGACAAGGTTTAGTGTTTGCTCAACTTTTTTCTTGTCAAACTTACAAGCAATAATAGCCTCCAGAGCATTCAGCTCTTCAAATTCACGGGCTGCATCATATATCTGATTAAAACCTGTTTGGTCTCTTTGTACAATTGTTGAATATAGCATTTTCCTGAATTTTTAATTAAACAACAATTTTCATCCACAAAATTACTCAATTCGTACTTGTTGTGCAAGATTTTGGACATATATTTATTCTAACGTCGGAGCGAACTTGATTTAAATCAAGTGTAATACACCGTGTTTCCCTTTTCTTTGCATGACTTCTCCCGTTTTGGACAACTTTTCATGATTACAAAAAGGAAAAGTTTTCCAAAATGAATAACTTTGGAAATGTCAGGACTCGGTTCACTTAGAGGAAAAGGCAGTCAGTTGGCTCAGCTCCAGCGCCATGAGGTTCATTTGCTGACAGTCGGTGGCAGACAGCTTTACCTGCTCATTACTGTGCTCCCAAGTAGAGAGCATCAGCAGGCGACCTTGGCCACATGCATCAAACTGTTCGCCTTTGGGCTTCGACAAGGGGGTGAAGCCGTTGCGTAGCACGACAATAGTGGGGAGATGAAGGTCGAATGCCAGGCGCATGACCATCTTCTCGCCGGGAGAAATGGCTGGCGAGATGAGTACCGTACCATTGCGGGCGGCATCAAGATAACGGGCTATTTCAACTTCCAGTTGCTGACCTGTTAGGCGACGCGACACGCGAACCGCCATGCGTTGAGGAGCGGTGAGCAGGGCGCGGTTGCCTATACCGTTGTAAGTGTAAGAGCCTAACTTGAGATTGAAAAATGGCTGCAACAGGTCGGGACGTTCGCGTTTCATCAACAGGCGGCGAGGGTTGTCACGCAGATAGTGCTTCCATCGCTGGTATTCGTCATCGGTCCGCAGCACCAAGTCGTTGAAGCCCGGCTCAAAAAGCAGACCGTGCTCAGGGTGGCTCCCCTTCAGGGTTTGTAGCGACTCAGTCGCAACAGGCAGTGGAGCGACCAACCGGCGATAGGCGCGCCCGCAGCCCGTCTTAAAACCCCTTATGATGCCACTTAGCCCGCAGCTGAGCGGTTCACTGATGAAAAGGATGCCGTGCAGGTGGTCGGGCATCAGCTGAAGCTCATAGACCTTGACCTCGGGATGGTGGCTCGGAATATTCCACCACTCATCCCGGACAGCACTGCCCAGAGCCGACAATTCTATGCGGGGATCGTCACTGGTGCCATAGATGCGCCCGAACAGCGGTCTGCGACCTTCGACAGTCATGGTCACCATATAGATGCCGCGCCTGGTGTAGTCATGACCGACAAACCGCCGCTTCATCGAAGGTTTCTTATTGCCGGCAAAGGCTTGCCGTTTCTTATAGCTGTCCTTTTCCATAATTTGCAAAAGTACACAATATCTATTCTTTTGCCCACAAAGTTACAACTTTTCTTTGGATTATTACACCATTTCTAGCTTATTTCTCCATTTATAATCAGTTTTTCGACAAAAAGGGAATTACTATCCAAACTTTTTCGTACCTTTGCATTTTGATTATGGAAACTTCAGAAAATACGATAGAATCTCAGATAGCAGCCATTTTGAGTGATATTCGCCAGAAAGGATATTCTTCTCTGCAACCATTCAGCATCGGTAAAGTTGAGGAGCGAATGATGCTGTTTGCCCAAGTTAATGTTATCAATCTTGCCAGCGACGAACTATACATGAGTGCCAAGCAGTTACAACACTGCATGAGAGCATCAAAAGCCACAAAAGGTTTGGTAGTTACCGATGCCGACCTGATAGGTTTCCCCCAGAATCGTTTTCAGATGGATCTCTACTACGACGGTGAATGTTTTTATCTATACTGATGGTCAGTCGAAATTTATCATCCATCCGAACTATAAGATGAAGGTAAACCGCGAGGAGGTGAAACTTGTCAACTTCATCACAGCCACCCGTAGAACTGACAAGAAGGAGTTCAACGGCAAGCGATATGTCAAGATACAATAAAAGCTGGTCAACTCGTGGCCAGCTCTATATTTGAGTGAAGGAAACCAAGCGGCAAGGTCGAATTGCTCATCATCACACAGATGCCACCGTTCCGCACATCGTGGCTCTACTTGGCTTCTCCTTTCACGCTGCAAAGATAGGGATTATTTCTGAAAGTTCCAAATTTTTGAGCGTTTTTTCGAAAAAAGCGGGAAAAAACGACCCAATATTGAAATCTTTTCGTATCTTTGCACACAAGTATCGGTAAATCGTCGTAAACGACGCAAGCTAAGGCTGATTCTCTGAGTGCAGGGTGCCGGTATGACATTGAGGGTTAAACAATAACGACATGAGCAGTTATTAGGAAGATATAGAAATCTCGCAAATTTCTAAAATCAAAATGAATTTCGATAATTGTGAATGTTCGCGCTTATGGCGTGGACGTCACTTATCATTCATTTGGGCATGCGAGAGCCTCTATATCTGGTAAGAGCGGACACGCTTTTATCGTGTATAGAGGCTTTGATGTATTAAGCCCAAAGAGTTCCGATAAGTGCTTATTGTCCTAAAGCTATAAGCGCAAGGTATGCCAAACAAGGAAGCAGATCTCCCCTGCATTGATATCAGAGAGGAGAGCCTGTTGGAACTGTCGCCAGAGGTATTAGCAGTACTTCTTCGTGACCACACCACAGGGCGAAACATCTTCTGGGCGACGCATGACTATGAGCCGCTTGGAGGTGGATATGATTACCATTCGGAGATACTGCCCGAATTGATTACGGGTGAGAAGGGAATGGTAATCCGTCCTCGTGTGTTCAAATCTAAAGAGAACCAGACAGATCGTTCCAAGGATATGGCAGAGGTGTTTACGCCTTCGTGGATATGCAATGCGCAGAACAATTTGGTTGATGAAGCTTTGCCCAACGACATGACGTGGCAGGACTATGTAAGGCAGACTTGTTTAGAGATAACCTGTGGAGAAGCACCTTATTTGGTTAGTCGCTACGATGCTGCTACTGGCGAACAGATTCCTTTGGAAAAACGCATCGGCCTGCTCGACCGCAAGCTGCGATTGGTAAATGATAAGACAGGAACAAAGGAAGAATGGTTGGAGTGGGCACAGATGGCTTTTAAGAATACCTACGGCTATGAATGGCAGGGGGATAATCTATTGCTGGCCCGAGAGGCTCTGCTCTATACATTTATTGATTACTACCAGGCAAAGTTTGGTGAGAATCCTTCAGAGGCAAATATTCTCGGAATAGCCGAAATTATTTCGTGGAACCTATGGCAGATGGACGGACTGCGTGGTGTGCCACCCGATTATCCGTCGCCAGGTGAATTACTTGACAATCCCGTTCCCGATATGTTTACCACCTACTGCGTCATTCGCGACTGGGATGAGAACAGAGAAATAAGATATGTTGACCTGATAAAACAATAATATATGAACAGAAACCAAAACTATAATCCTGATGTGCTCAACTGTCTTGCCAACTTGAGCAATGACGAGGTTTTTACCCCGCCCGAACTAGCCAACAAGATGCTCGACCTGTTGCCACAGGAACTTTTCCAAAATCCGAACACTACGTTTCTCGATCCATTTACTAAGAGTGGTGTATTTCTCCGTGAGATAGTAAAACGGCTCGATGTAGGGCTGGCAGACAAGATGCCTGACCGTCAGCAGCGTATTGACCACATCTTGCACAAACAAGTGTTTGGCATCGCTATCACGGAACTGACTTCGCTGTTGGCCCGTCGCTCAGTATATTGCTCAAAGGATGCCAGCGGTAAATACAGCATCAGCAAGTTCACCACCGCAAGTGGTAATATCCTATATAAGAACATCAAACATACATGGGTCAACGGCAAGTGTAAATATTGTGGTGCTTCCCAAGCGGTCTATGACCGCGGTCCCGAGGCAGAGCAATATGCCTACATGTTCATTCATACAGATAATCCCAAACAATTCTTTCCAAATATGAAATTTGACGTAATCGTTGGTAACCCACCATATCAACTTAGTAAAGCAACAGAGAAAACTGAAAACAATGGTGCATTTGCTTCTGCAATATATCCATTGTTTATTGAGCAAGCTTGTAAACTTAATCCTAAATATATTTGTATGATTACGCCTAGTCGGTGGATGACAAAAGCAGGACAAGGCGTTTCTGATGCGTGGGTTGAGAAAATGCTCGGAAGTAATCATTTCATTGAGATAGATGATTTCCTTGATTCTAATGAATGCTTTTCTGGAGTAGATATAATGGGAGGGGTTAATTACTTTTTATATTCGCCAAACTACTTAGGCAAATGTAATTATGTGCTTCATCAAAATGACAATTTAGACAAAAGAAGCGATTATCTTGATAGTCTCGGTGCTGGTATAGTAATTAGAGATGCCAATGCATTGAACATAATAAGTAAAATTATTTCTGTCGAAGGAAAATATTACATCAACAATTCATTTTATAGTGTTGTCAGTCCAAAACACTTCTTTGATAAAGATGATAAACTTGGGTCTAACTGGAAGGGATACTCTCTAAACAAGGATGCGAAGCACAATATAAAGCTCTATGTAAATAAAAGACTAGAAGAATGTGGTTATGGTTGGATAAAGGAGTCAGATATACCAAAAGGTAAAAGCGCTCTTCCGTTAAATAAGGTGTTCATACCAAAAGCTAATGGCAGTTTTGGGCTTAATTCCCCTGTAATTGGATATCCTTTCTATGGTGAACCAAATAGTGTATGTTCTTACACCTATTTGTGTTTAGGCTATGACCCCAATAGACATAACTATACAAGAGAAGAATGTGAGAATATGATTACATATATCAAGACGCGTTTCTTTCGATATATGGTATCTATTAAGAAAAAAACTCAAGATGCTTCTCGTGATGTATACCAGTTTGTTCCCCTCCAAGACTTCTCTCATCCCTGGACTGACGAGATGCTCTATAAAAAGTACGGCTTGACAGATGACGAGATAGCATTTATTGAATCGATGATACGTCCAATGGAATAGCTTATGGCAACTACAGATTTACTAAGAAACAAGGTCGCTGAAACACCTACCATATATGCCTACGAGCATATAGGTGTGCCAGCGCATAAGGGTATGTTGAAGGTTGGCTATACCACTCGCGATGTGGAAACCCGCGTCAAGGAGCAGAACAAGACGGGCGGCATCCAGTATCGCATTGTGCTGGCACGTCCTGCTATGAGGCATGACGGAACATCGTTTGACGACCATCTGATACATAGCATCCTGCGCAAAGACCATGTGAGAAATCCTGAAGGCGAGTGGTTTGTGTGTGATGAATACAGAGTGGAGCGTGCTATTGCTGCAGCCATAGAGGGAAAGAATACTATGGTGGATCGAATCTACAAATTCCCCATGCGACCAGAACAGGAACGGGCAGTAGATAAGACCTCTACATATTTCAAAGCGTTCAAGAAAGATCCAGATAACCGAGGATTGATTCCCCATTTCCTGTGGAATGCCAAGATGCGCTTCGGCAAGACTTTTACTACCTATCAGTTGGCGCTACGGATGGGATGGACGAAGGTGCTTGTACTGACGTTCAAACCTGCCGTAAAGACGGCATGGGAGGAAGACTTGCTAACGCATAAGGACTTTGAGGGCTGGCAATTCTGCCAGAAACAGGACGACCGCGAGTTTAACTATGTGAACGAACGGAAGCCGTTTGTCTGCTTTGCATCATTCCAAGACGTACTGGGCAAGAATGCTATTGGTGGTATCAAAGCCACCAATGAGTGGATTCAAACTGTGGACTGGGATTGCATCGTGCTCGACGAGTATCACTACGGAGCATGGGGAAAGAACGCCAAGAACTTCTACGACAAGAAAGACCCAGCCTTGAAACGGGCTGAGGAGATGGGCGACATCATTAGCGAGGATGCTGACAATGTTCGTGAATTAGAAGCCCGCGAAATGTACGACGAAGGTTTGATGCCTTTGCGCACAGGCGCGTACCTTTATCTTTCTGGAACGCCTTTCCGTGCCATCTCTACCGGAGAGTTCATCGAGGAACAGATATACAACTGGACATATAGTGACGAGCAGGCTGCAAAGGAGAAATGGAAGGGCGATCACAATCCATACGCACAGTTGCCAAAGATGGTGATGCTCACTTACCAGTTACCAGATAGTATACGTCAAATAGCATCCCAAGGAGAGTTTGATGAGTTTGACCTCAATGAGTTCTTCCGTGCTGACGACAAGGGGTTTATCCATGAGGAATATGTACAGAAATGGCTTGACCTGATTCGCGGTAGCTATGCGGATGATATAATAACGGAATTGAAACTGGGTGCGGAGAAACCACCAATGCCATTCTCGGATAGTCGTCTGCTTAGCTACTTGCAGCACACCTACTGGTTTATGCCGTCGGTTGCAGCTTGTAAGGCTATGGCCAACTTGCTGAGGAAACGCAACAACCGGTTCTTTGATGACTACGAAGTGATAGTTGCTGCTGGTAATGAAGCAGGTATGGGAGCCAAGGCTGTCGAGCCAGTATATAATGCGATGGGAGAGCCACAACAGACGAAGACCATTACGCTGTCGTGTGGAAAGCTATCGACAGGTGTAACGGTAAAGCCTTGGACGGGCATTTTGATGCTTCGCAATACCACATCACCCGAAACCTATTTCCAGGCAGCCTTCCGCGTACAGTCGCCTTGGACGACCAAAGATGAATGGGGCGAGGAAATAATACTGAAACCCCTCTGCTATGTGTTCGACTTTGCACCCAATCGTGCCCTGCGTCAGGTTGAAGAATACAGTTGCCAGTTGAACGTTGAGGAAAGTAACCCGGAGAAGAAGGTTGAGGAGTTCATCAAGTTCTTGCCCATATTGGCATTCGACGGTTCTTCGATGAAGGAGATTGATGCAGCAGGAGTTTTGGATATGGCTATGAGCGGCACAACGGCCACCCTGCTTGCCCGCCGTTGGGAGAGTGCCGTGCTTGTGAATGTGGACAATGCCACACTTCAGCGACTGATGAACAACCCAGAGGCGATGAAAGCTCTGATGAATATCGAGGGATTCCGTAACCTGAACAGCGACATTGAGACCATCATTAATAAGTCAGACCACGTAAAGAAAACCAAGAAGGAGAAAGGTGATAACCTGACACCAAAGGAGAAAAAGGAACTGACTGACGAGGAGAAGGAATACAAGAGCAAGCGCAAGGAGATTCAGGAGAAGCTTATCAAGTTTGCCACCCGAATTCCTGTGTTTATGTACTTGACCGACTTCCGCGAATACTGTCTGAAAGATGTGATTATGCAATTGGAGCCAGAGTTGTTCAGAAAGGTGACTGGTCTTACGCTGGATGATTTCAGCCTGCTGGTGAGTCTTGGCGTGTTCAATAGCGACCTGATGAACGATGCCGTTTATAAGTTCAAACGCTATGAGGACTCGTCGCTGAATTATACGGGAATAGATAAGCATACAGGTAAGATTATTGGTGGATGGGATACCGTGATGGAAATTACGGAAGAGGAGGATGACGAAACCGATGATGTTATTTCTGAAAGTGAAGAGCAAGACGTACCTGATATCCAAGAAGAGCCCGAGGTTAAGCCGTGGGAAAGTTTGCATGTGGGTGACAAAGTAATGCACAAGAGTCTTGGCGAGGGAGTGATCGTTTCGCTCGATGAAAACTATCTCTTTGTCAAATTCAAAGACCGCGAGTCTAAGTTCCTTTATCCAAGTGCATTTGAGGACGGCTATTTGAATATGTGAGTTACGATAACAAAATTATTAACTTAATTATATTACTATGCCAGAGAAGTATATTTTGGCCAAAGAAAAACTTGTTATTCTTTGGTTCTTTGCTCACTTATTCGTAAATTTGCAGCAGAAAAAAACAACTAAAAACATAATAATATGGAAGGATACAGCGTAAAGGAATATGGACAGGCGGTGAAACGCTATGTGCAGACAATGGAGTTGAAGGACGACCCAAAGCTGATTGCAGAATATCAGCGCAGGCATAGCCGTAGTGAGGCGTGGCCGGAAATACTGGAAGGCATACGTCAGGTGGGAATACTGGATATGCAGATATTCATCCTGGGCACGCAACTGGTGATGATTGTGGAGACTCCGCTGAACTTCGATTGGGACTCGGCAATGGCACGTCTGGCCACACTGCCGCGTCAACAGGAGTGGGAAGACTACATGGCCATGTTCCAGCAGTGCAAGCCCGGTGCCACCAGCGACGAGAAGTGGCAGGAGATGCAGCGTATGTTCTATTTGTATGAATAATGGAGAGAACGGAATGAAAATGATTATAATGATGATGTTTGCCCTTGTGGCAATTACATCTTGTGGGAATAAGACGAAGGTGAGTACCAATCGTCTAAACAGTGCTGCATCGGATGCCGAAAGCACTGTAGTAAATGAAGTGCCTGACACGCTGAACACCGTCGAGGCTGTTGTGAAACAAGTGGATGCCGTCTATGCCTACTGGAACGAACTGCGGCAGCACTATGACGAGAACAAGCCCTCGATAGACGAGCTTTTCGGCAGCAAGGAATGGCAACGGGTAAGTAACGAAGTGGCTGCCATCGACCGTGAGTGCGAGTGTGGCGGATTCTTTGACTTTGGTGATGAAGGACCGTTGGACCCTTGGACATACGATTGTTACGAGGGTACTGTCAGTGCCGACAGTATTCAGGTCAAGATGCAGTCTGACGGCATGGCTGAAGTCAGGTTCCTGGTGAAGGATGCTGTCACCATCAAAGGCGTTCCCATGCGCTGGCTGATGCAGGTGGAAGATGGCCAATGGAAAGTCGCTAACATCTTCTTCGAGAAAGATGACAACTTAGATATTCTGATGAATATGCGTGCCTATGTAGACAACGCAGCCACCACTGGCGAATGACGTTAACGCTGGCTGAGGCCAGCGGGTGGGATTGATTTTAGTCCATGGGATAGCGGACGTCCCATTTACGGCGGAGACCGTCCATCAGCTCCATGATGTAGATCGTCTCGGCGTGGGGCATCTCGCGCGGCTCGAGGAGTCCGTCGGCGAGTGCCTGGCGGCAGGCGCTGAACTGATATTCGTAGCCGGTAATCTGCTGGGGCACGCGGATGGTCTCTATATATGTTCGGTCGGGACCATTTACGGTAACAGTCTGCGGATTGTTGATGTTGTCGATAATGATATTGCCCTCGGTCCCGGCGATGACGCCGATGTTGTCGCCTACACATTGTGCCGACGACTGTACGTTTGCCAGGATGCCATTGGCGAGAATGATGGTGATGGCGTTTGTGAGGTCCATGCCGGTGTCGCTCTTGACGGCAAAACCATCAAGCATGCTGATGTCGCTATCAGTAAACATTCGTACGAAGTTGAGGGCATAGACACCGAGGTCGAGTAGTGCACCGCCGCAGAGGTCTGGACGCATGATACGTTCCTTGTTACCCATCGAATAGCCAAGGGTGGCCGTGATGAGGTGGGGAGTTCCGATGCGATCGTCGGCAATCAGCTTGCGAACGATTCCCACGACGGGCTGGTAGCGCGTCCAGATGGCCTCAGCGAGGAATACGCGTCGCTCGTGAGCGAGGTCGAGTATTTCCTTGGTCTGCCGTGCGTTGGCCATGAAGGCTTTTTCTACCAGACAAGGCTTGCCGGCTTCTATCGCCGCCTTCGTCACGTCGTAGTGGTGTGAGTGTGGCGTGGCAATGTAGACGAGGTCAACGTCGGGATCGGCAATCAGTTCTGTGTACGAGCCGTAGGCCTTTGGGATGTTCCACTCCTTGGCAAAGGCCTGGGCTTTTTCTATTGACCGCGAACCGATGGCATAGGCCTCGCAGTCGGACATTCCGTTGAGTGTGATGGCAGCCTTTTCGGCAATCCATCCTGCTCCTATAATACCTACTTTCATTTGCCGCGAGCCATTTGATATATTTTCTCCATATCCTCAGCTTTGAGCACCTTCAGGGCACCGCAAGTGCGCTCGTTGTCGCGGCTGCACTTACGTGTCATCTCCTTGATTTCCGCGTCGGTAATGTCGCGACCGATGAGTTCCTTGATATTGATAGGCATACCGATAGCATGGTAGAAACGCTCCATGGCCTGAATACCTTTCTCGGCGGTGCCTTCGGGGTCGGTGAAATCGTTGGGCACGTCCATCACGTTTACAGCGAAACGTACGAAACGGCTCAGGTTCTCATGCATCACATAGCGCGCCCAACTTGGCCACATGGCAGCGAGACCAGCACCATGGGTCACATCGAACATACCGCTCAGCTCGTGTTCCAACTGATGCGTCGCCCAATCGTCAGCCACGCCGCAACCCGTCAGACCGTTGTGCATTACGGAGCCGCCCCACATGATTTGTGCGCGGTAGCGATAGTCCTCGGGATTCTTTAGCACGGCAAATATGGCATCCTTGATACTGCGCAGGGCGGCTTCAGCCAGCTCAGTCGTCAGGTCCATGTCGTCGTCCTTGGTGAAGTAACGCTCCATGGTGTGCATCATCATGTCTGTCACACCGGCAGCTGTCTGATAAGGTGGTAGCGTAAAGGTACGCTCGGGGTTCATGATGGCGAACTTCGGGCGCGACATATTGTTTGAGTAACCAATCTTCACATCGCCGTCCTCATTGGTAATCACGCTAGCCTCACTCATTTCCGAGCCTGCTGCGGGGATGGTCAATACCGATGCCACGGGCAGCATCGTCTTTGGAGCCTCAGCTTTGCCGAGATACAAATCCCACACGTTGCCCTCCATGCAAACACCGTAAGCGATGCACTTTGCCGAGTCGATGACACTACCTCCTCCAATGGCAAGAATGAAGTCAATGCCCTCCTTGCGGCAAAGTTCAATACCTTTCTGCGCCAACGAGAGTCTTGGATTGGGAACCACGCCGCCGAGTTTGACGTAATCCACGCCGCCAGCTGCCAGCAATCCGCAAATCTTGTCGAGCAGTCCTGAGCGCTCTGCACTCTTTCCGCCGTAATGCACCAGCACTTTCGTGCCACCATATTTCTTCACCAGAGCAGCTACCTGCTCCTCACTCTGTTTGCCGAATACCACTTCCGTCGGCGCGTAATAATTAAAGTCTTTCATACGTAAATAGTTTTGTGCAAAGATAGCATAATATTGTCAATTATCCAAGAATTTCTACGAATTTTAACGCAACACATTAAAATGGTATACGCAACAATCTGGTAAATCGTAAAACAAAAACTCACTTTTTCTTTGGTCATTTAGATGAAAAAGTGTAACTTTGCAGTCGATTTGAGATCAAATTGATGAAACGGTATTTTATAGCTTTAATCTGCGGTGTGCTGTTGATAGCATGCGGAGGCAATAAAACGGGAGTAACCGAGGAGGTTGCCCCAGCGGATTCTGCGCAGGAGCGCACAGATTCGGCAGCTAATGACAGTATCACCGACCTGTTAGCAAATATCCCCATGCCAAAGGCCGCTGACGAGTTGTTCGACGACTTTATCTTCAACTTTGCGGCAAACAAAAAACTGCAGATGGAGCGTATCCTGTTTCCGCTGAAGACGACGAAAAACGGTCAAGTGGGTAAAATCGAGAAAGGCGAGTGGAAGATGGAACGTTATTTTATGCGTCAGGACTACTACACGCTGATTTTCGACAGCGAGAAACAGATGGAGGTGGTGAAGGACACGTCGCTGAACCATGCCGTTGTGGAGATGATATACTTCAACACTGGAGCTGTGGTGCAACACATCTTTGACCGTCTGCGTGGTGCTTGGATGCTGACGAGCATCAATACCATTCCCATCAGCCAGTCGACGAACGCGTCGTTCCTGGAATTCTACCACAAGTTTGCGACAGATCTTGAATTCCAGTTGGAGAGTCTGAACGAAACTATCGAGTTTGAGGGTCCAGACCCCGACGACGACTTTGCCCGCATGGAAGGACTGATATCGTCCGACACGTGGGAAGCCTTTGCACCTGAGTTGCCCCAGAAGATGATTTTCAATATTATCTACGGTAAGGCGCAAAAGAGTGGCAACCTGAAACTCTTTGTGCTACGAGGCATTGCGAACGGTATGGAGCTGGAGATGCGTTTCTCGCGGAAAGATGGTAAATGGAGACTGACGAAACTGTCGACGTAAGATGTATGATGTAAGAGGTAAGAATGAGAGATATAGCGAACTACAGCCTAAAGGAGCATAACACGTTTGGCATTGAAGCGTGGTGCAGTAGGTTTTTGGAATACAGCACTGTGGAAGAGGCCAAAGTTGTTGCTGCCACCTTGCGAGAGGCTGGAAACCCCTATATAATAATAGGTGGAGGCAGCAACCTGTTGTTGACTCGCGACTTCGAGGGCATTGTGGTTCACTCCGCACTGACGGGCGTCGACATCGACGGTTGCAGGATGACCTGCGGCAGTGGTATGGAGTGGGACAGGGTGGTGGCACTGGCTGTGGAGCAAGGGCTCTATGGTGCCGAGAACCTGTCGTTGATTCCAGGCGATGTTGGAGCCAGCGCTGTGCAGAACATCGGAGCTTATGGCGTTGAGGCGAAAGACCTGATTGTTGAGGTCGAAGCTGTTGAGATTTCTACGGGACAGTTGCGCACTTTCAGCAATGCCGACTGCCAGTATGGTTATCGCGACAGCCGTTTCAAGCACGACTGGAAGAACCAGTTTCTGATGACGCACGTAACCTACGCGTTGCAATCGACGTTCGAGCCCAAGTTGGACTATGGCAATATCCGTGCCGAGCTGGAACGAAAGGGCATCGGCAATCCTACGGCAGCACAGTTGCGTGCCGTCATCATCGATATCCGCAATGCGAAGTTACCCGATCCCAAAGTGACGGGCAATGCAGGTAGTTTCTTTATGAATCCCGTGGTGAGTCGCGAGAAATACGAATCGCTGGCAGCACAATATGAAGGCATGCCTCATTATACAATCGACAGCGACCACGAAAAGATTCCTGCTGGTTGGATGATTGAACAGTGTGGCTGGAAAGACCGTTCGCTGGGCCGTGCAGGCGTTCACGACAAACAGGCGCTGGTGCTTGTCAACCGAGGCGGAGCCACAGGCGCAGAAGTCGTAACGCTGTGTGAAACCATCCGCAAGGACGTCCGCGAGAAATTTGGAATAGACATACATCCGGAAGTAAACATTATATGAAGCTGACATTTCTAGGAACGGGAACCTCGTGTGGCGTGCCGACTATCGGATGCCAATGCTACACGTGCAGCAGTACGGACGCAAAGGACAAGCGTCTGCGCTGTTCGGCACTCATCGAGACCGAACAGACACGACTGCTCATCGACTGCGGTCCCGATTTCCGTCAGCAGATTATGAATCAGCCGTTCCGAAAGATTGACGGCATCCTGATTACCCACGCCCATTATGACCACATGGGAGGGATGGACGATATCCGCCCGTACTGTCAGTTTGGCGAAATCAATGTCTATGCCGACCCGATAGCGCGTCAGGGGATGCTGCAGATGTTGCCATACTGCTTTGCCGAACACCGCTATCCAGGCGTGCCGGCTATCCAGTTACACGAGATTCATCCCCACGAAGCCTTACGCATTGGCGACCTCGACATCATGCCATTCCAGGTGATGCATCACGACCTGCCGATATTGGGTTTCCGCATCGGTCCGTTGGCGTATATCACGGATATGAAGACCATTGACGACGGAGAATTGGATTACATCAAGGGTGCCGAAGTGCTCGTGGTAAACGCCCTGCGACAAAAGCCCCATCATTCGCATCAGACGCTGGATGAGGCTGTGGATTTTGCCCGCTTGATTGGTGCTCGCCAGACGTGGCTCATCCATTCGAGTCACGACATTGGTCGCCACGAAGAGGTGAATGCCTCGTTGCCGAAGGACATCCAAATGGCGTACGACGGACAAGAGATGTTTATAGTTTAGAGTTAAAAGATAATAGTTTAGAGTTAAGAAATATGAAGAGAATATTGCTATTGGCGACGGTGATGATGGCTGGGGTTTATGCACTGGCTTGTACCAATTTTATTGTGGGCAAGAAAGCCTCCGTGGACGGCAGCGTCATCTGTTCGTATAATGCCGACTCGTATGGCGCGTTTATGTGGCTTTACCACTATCCTGCAGGTAAGCACGCGAAAGGCGAGATGCGGAAAATTTACGAGTGGGACACTAACAAATATCTTGGAGAAATTCCTGAGGCCGAAGAGACCTACAACGTCGTTGGCAACATCAATGAATGGCAGGTAACCATTGGCGAAACGACCTATGGAGGCCGTGAGGAAATGGTTGATACGACAGGCGTAATAGATTATGGTTCATTGATTTACATCGCACTGCAACGTTCAAGGACCGCCCGCGAGGCCATCCAAACGATGACTACTCTGGTGGAGCAATTCGGTTACTGTAGCGAGGGTGAGACGTTTACCATTTGCGACCCCAACGAGGCGTGGATTCTGGAGATGCAAGGTTGTGGTCCCGACCGCAACGTATCGAAAGAACGTGTGGTTTGGGTTGCTCGTCGTATTCCCGATGAGGCTATCTGCGGACATGCCAACCAGAGCCGCATCGGTGTGTTTCCATTGAAGGATAAAGAAAACGTATTGTATTCGAAAAACGTCATCAAGTACGCTCGTAAGATGGGGTGGTTCAGCGGCAAGGATGAGGAGTTTTCGTTTAAGGATGCCTACGCCTTCCCTGATTTCAGTGGTCGTCGCATTTGTGATGCCCGCGTGTGGAGTTTCTTCAATCACCACGTGAAGGGTATGGACCGCTATCTGCCTTGGGCTTTGGGTAAGGACAAGGACGCTGAGGACATGCCGCTGTGGGTTATTCCCGACAAGAAGGTGAGCGTGCAGGATGTTATTAACGACATGCGAGACCACTACGAAGGCACGCCGTTGGCTATTGACTCGACGGATATCGGTGGCGGTATCTGGCAAATGCCATATCGCCCCACACCATTATATTATAAGGTGGATGGCAAGAAATACTTCAACGAACGTCCGACGTCGACGCAGCAGACTGCTTGGACATACGTTTCGCAGATGCGTTCGTGGATGCCCCGACAGGTTGGAGGTTGTTTCTGGTTTGGCAACGACGACGGCAACATGGTGGCTTATACCCCCATCTACTGTTCGATGACTGAGCAGCCCGAGTGTTACAACACTCCTGGTGCCGACGAGGTGACATTCTCCATGAAGAATGCCTATTGGGTGGAAAACTGGGTCAGCAACATGGTTTATCCGCGCTACTCGATGCTGTTCCCGTCGCTGAAGGCCGTTCGCGACTCCCTGCAGAATGCCTATTTTGCTCAGCAGCCCGACATCGAGGCCAAAGCGATGAAGATGGAATCCGCCGAGATGCAGCGTTTCCTTAATGCTTATAGCATCCAACAGGCTCAGCAGATGCTCGCACGCTGGCAGCAGCTGGCTTTCTATCTCGTGGTGAAATACAACGATATGGCCGTGAAACCCGATGAAAACGGTGTCTTCAAACGTTCGAAATACGGACTCGGCGCTCCTGTCAAGCGTCCCGGTTTTGCCCCTGCCTACGCTCGTGAAATCATTCGTCAGACTTCTGACCGTTATGCCGTCCCCGAATAATAACCAATAAACAATAAACGATTCTCATGACGCTCATTATTGTAACAATGCTCATTTTGGCCTATGTGCTCATAGCCACAGGCCACTTGACGGGAGTCAACAAGGCCGCCATCGCCATGTTCCTCGGAACAGTGGGGTGGGTGATTTACGTCTGTTGGGGAGCCGATTTCGTGGCCGACCAACATCCGCTGGATTATCAGGAGTGGCTCAATGGTGCCGAGCCTACCAGCGAAAAGGTCAAGTTGTTCATCTACAATAATGTGTTTCTGAACTACGTCGGCAAGGCGGCAGCCATTGTTATGTTCCTGCTGGCGACGATGTCGATAGTGGAAATTCTCAATAACAACGGCTGTTTCGACTTCATCACCGAATGGATTCGTACGCGTAACTCAAAGCGCCTGTTGTGGACTATTACCCTCGCAACGTTTATCCTTTCGGCCAATCTTGACAACCTCACGACGGCAACGATGATGCTGGTCATTATGCATAATATCCTGCAAAACTCCCGTCAACGCATGCTGGTGGGTTCAGCCATCGTGCTTGCCGCCAATGCAGGAGGAAGTTTTACGGTCATTGGCGACCCCATCGGACTGATACTTTGGGATGGTGGAGCCGTGACGGCCAGTCGATTCTCGGCCTATCTGCTCATACCGGCCTTGGTAGCGTGGATTATCCCTACCATCCTGATTAACCGTCAGTTACCCGACCGTCTTGATACTGCTTGGAATCCTTCGCCATATCGTGGCGACGACACGCGTCTGAACCGCTGGCAGCGTGTGGTGATGCTGATCGTTGGCATTGGTGGATTGTGGTTTATTCCTACCTTCCACAACATCACCAAGCTGGCTCCCTTCCTTGGCGCATTGTGTGTGCTGTCGGTGTTGTGGGTAGTCAACGAAGCTTTCAACCGCAAACTGATGAAAGCTGATCAGATGGCTCAGCGTCGCATTCCGCGTGCCTTGCAATATGGTGCTTTGCAGCAGATGTTGTTTGTCATGGGCATTCTGCTAGGCATGGGTGTGGTTACAGAAACGGGTGTGTGGAGCGACGTGGCAGGATGGTTCGACACTTACATTCATGACATCTGGCTCATGGGAATTCTGGCAGGAATGCTTAGCTCTATCGTCGATTCGTTCACTATCGCCATTTCCAACATCTCGCTCTACACACTGGGCGGTGGCGCACTCGGAACGAATGGCGCTTATTGGAGTGTCGTGGCATACACGACGGCTATCGGCGGCTGTCTGCTGACGATTGGTAGCATCAGCGGTCTTGCCCTGATGAATATGGAACACGTACGGCTTGGTTGGTATGTGAAACACATGACGCCCAAGGTGCTGTTGGGCTGGATTATTGGTTTCATCATCCTATGGTTGGAGATGAATATGTTCTACGTAATATAAGAAAATGGGCTCACCTTTTGGTGGGCTCGATTTTTTTTTGTAATTTTGCACGCGTTTTTAGAGACATCAAATATCATTGCAATGAATATATCGTATAAATGGCTAAAAGAGTACGTTGATTTCGACCTCACACCGCAGGAGGTTTGCGATGCGCTGACATCGACAGGTCTGGAGGTTGACGCACTCGAAGAAGTACAAAGTATTAAGGGCGGTCTGAAGGGACTTTACGTTGGTAAAGTGCTTACGTGCGAGATGCACCCCGATTCAGACCATTTGCATGTAACTACCGTCGATTTAGGCAAGGGCGAGCCCCAGCAGATTGTCTGCGGCGCTCCCAATGTGGCTGCTGGACAGAAGGTCATTGTGGCTGATTTGGGCTGTGTGCTGTACGATGGTGATAAGGAGTTCGTCATCAAGAAGTCGAAACTGCGTGGCGTCGAGTCGTTGGGTATGATTTGTGCCGAGGACGAGATTGGCATCGGTACTGACCACGCTGGCATCATCGTATTGCCTGAGGATGCTGTAGTCGGCACACCTGCCGCTGAGTATTACCACTTGGAGAGCGACTGGCTCATCGAGGTTGACATCACTGCCAACCGTGCCGACGCCCTCTCTCATTGGGGTGTTGCTCGCGACCTCTACGCTTGGCTGAAGCAGAACGGCTACAAAACTGCCACCCACCGTCCCGTGGTCGACGATTTTGCCGTCGACAATAACTCCCTCCCCATCGACGTCGTCATTGAGAACACGGAGGCCTGCAAGCGCTACGCCTGCGTCAGCATTACTGACTGCGAGGTAAAGGAGAGCCCTGAATGGCTGAAGAACAAGCTGAGTGTCATCGGATTACGTCCAATCAATAACATCGTCGACATCACCAACTACGTGATGATGGCGTTGGGCCAGCCCCTGCATTGCTTCGATGCTGACATGGTGAAGGGTCACAAGATTGTGGTGAAGACGATGCCGGAAGGCACTCCGTTTGTGACGCTGGATGGTGAGGAGCACAAGCTCTCTGACCGCGACCTCGCTATCTGCAATGCCGAGGAACCCATGTGTATCGCTGGCGTCTTTGGCGGAAAGGGTAGTGGTACACGAAGAACGTTGTGCTCGAGAGTGCTTACTTCCATCCCACGTGGATTCGTAAGTCGGCCCGCCGTCATGGTTTGAGCACCGATGCTTCGTTCCGTTTCGAGCGTGGCATTGATCCCAATGGCGTGATTGACGCACTGAAATATGCCGCCCTGCTTTGCAAGGAACTGGCAGGCGGTAAAGTGTCGATGGAAATCAAGGACGTTTATCCTGAGAAGATGGAGAACGCCGTTGTTGACCTCCAGTACAGCTATGTTCACTCGCTGGTTGGTAAGGATATTCCCGTTGAGACCATCAAGAGCATTTGCGACTCGCTGGAGATGAAGGTACTCAGCGAAAATGCCGAGGACCTGAAACTCGAAGTCCCCGCTTATCGTGTCGATGTTCAGCGTCCTTGCGACGTGGTGGAAGATATCCTGCGCATCTACGGATATAACAATGTTGAGATTCCCACGCAGTTGAAGTCCAGCCTTGTCATCAAGGGTGACGAAGACCAGAAGCACAAGCTGGCCAACCTCGTTTCAGAGCAGTTGGTGGGTGCAGGCTTCAACGAAATCCTGAACAACTCGCTGACGAAGGGTGCCTACTATGCAGAAGAGCAGCAGGCTCAGCTGGTAAAGATTATGAACCCGCTGTCGAGCGACCTCAACGTGATGCGTGGCACCCTGCTGTATGGCGGTTTGGAGAGCGTCGAACACAACGTGAAGCGCAAGAACCCCAACTGCCGTTTCTTTGAATTCGGCAATGTCTATAGCTTCGACCCTGCAAAGGAAAATCAGGACGACCCCATGCAGGGCTATAAAGAGCAGTATCATTTAGGTCTTTGGCTGACGGGTAAGCGTGTTGAGGGTTCGTGGGCTCATGCCAACGAAGACACGTCGTTTGCCGAGCTCGATGCACACGTGGACAATATCCTTGCTCGCATCGGTGTGCAGCCAGGAATGTTGGTGCGCAAAAAGAGTGAGAACGCTATTTTCTCTGCTGGTCTCACCATCGAGAATCGCGGCGGCAAGAAGCTCATCGAATTGGGTGTACTGACCAAGAAACTGCAGAAGAAGTTCGACATCGACACGCCCGTGTATTATGCCGAGCTCAACTGGACAGCGCTGATGAAGGTCATCCGCAAGCAGAAGGTGGAGTTCACCGACATTCCTAAGTTCCCGTCAGTCAGCCGCGACCTCGCCTTGCTCATCGACAAGAGCGTCGAGTTCCAGCAGATTGAAGACATTGCTCGTCAGACGGAGCGTAAGTTCCTGAAGAAAGTCGAGCTGTTCGACGTCTATGAAGGTGACAAACTGCCCGCTGGCAAGAAGTCGTATGCCGTCAACTTCATCCTGCAAGATCCCGAGAAGACGATGGGTGACAAGCAAATCGAGGCCATCATGCAGAAGTTGATTCAGAACCTGAAGAATCAACTCAATGCCGAGTTGCGCTAAAGGTCTCGTAATACCTGTAATACCGGAATAACGAAATAACATAATAACGACAAAAAATAATAACGAAAAAATAATATTTATGGGAAGAGCATTTGAATATCGCAAAGCTGCGAAATTGAAGAGATGGGGCCACATGGCCAAGACATTCACCAAGATTGGTAAGCAGATTGCCATTGCGATAACATCGAGCGTGCTATCAAAAACGCTATGGGTAAAGACCAGAGCGACTACAAGGAAGTGACTTACGAGGGATATGGCCCTCACGGAGTTGCTATCTTCGTCGACACCTTGACTGACAACACGACGCGTACTGTGGGTGATGTCCGTTCGGTGTTCAATAAGTTCAACGGCAACTTGGGTACTCAGGGTTCGCTGTCGTTCCTGTTTGACCACAAGTGCGTGTTCACTTTCAAGAAGACTGACAGTCTGGATATGGACGAGATGATTCTCGACCTGATTGACTACGGCGTGGAGGATGAGTACGACGAGGACGAGGAGGAGAACTCAATCACGATCTACGGCGACCCCTCATCGTTTGGTGCCATCCAGAAGCACCTGGAGGAGAACGGTTTTGAGGTTACTGGTGCTGAGTTTACCCGCATTCCTAACGACCTGAAGGACGTTACTCCCGAGGAGCGCGAGACCATCGACAAGATGATTGAGAAGCTCGAGGACTTCGACGACGTTCAGACCGTTTACACGAACATGAAACCCGAGGGAATCGAGGAATAATTAGCTATTGGCTGTTGGCAATTGGCTAAAAGCTAACTGCTAAAAGCTAAAAGCAAACTTTTTTTTTGAGTCCGGCCGCCCTGTTTTGAGAGCGGCCGGCTTTTGCTGTATTTTTTCTCTCCGGATGACTACTTTTTCAGGTTTTCCGTGTTGTATTTCGGAATTATTGTGTAAATTTGCACCATGAAAGAAGAACAATACAAGTTGCTGGTAAGTCAGATAGCGTCGCTCATTGAGGGCGAGAAGGACTTGATAGCCGTTATGAGCAATGTGGCTGCGGCCATTCACCAGACGATGGGATTCTGGTGGACGGGGTTCTATCGGGTGGTGGACGGCGAGTTGGTGCTCGGTCCTTTCCAAGGTCCTGTTGCATGTATGCACATTGCTTTCGGCAAGGGCGTTTGCGGCACAGCGTGGCAACGGGCAGAGACCGTCATCGTTCCTGACGTCGAACAGTTTCCGGGACATATTGCCTGTAGCAGCGCGTCGCGTTCTGAAATCGTCGTGCCGGTGTTTGGCATTGACGGCAAGGTGACTGCCGTACTCGACATTGACAGTGATCAGTTGGCTACATTCGACGAAACCGACCGCAAATATTTGGAAGAAATTTGTAGTTTAATCAACCAAAACGGAATATAATGAATAAACGAGTGAAGAAATGGATTAAGCGCGTGCTGCTGTGGGGGATTGTGTTGCCCGTGGCACTTGTTATTGCGCTGTTTGTTGCTATTGAATGCTTACCACAAGAGTATGGCGATCGTGTTGGAAACTGGATTCTGTCGTTGTTCATTCCTGTTCAAGACTATGAAGCGGCAAGTAAGGATGCTGACCTGATATTTGACCAGATAAAACAAAAAAACTATGAAGCGGCACTCACTCTCTGCGATAGTCTCGAAGGGCGTTCGAAATTACCTGCGATATCGCTCAATAGCTTCAGGGCAGCCGCATATATGTACATGAACCAACCCAAGTTGGGGGAATTTTATTTTAGAAAAGTGCTGGAGTCTTTTACTGGCGATGACTATGAGTTGCTTGATTATGCTACGGCGGGATATCATCTCAGCATCCTGCTAAATGCCAAGAACGACTATGAGGGTGCACTGAAAGTGCTCATGCCCGTCATCGCTACGACCAAGGAACATGAGGCCAATATCTTGATGCCTTATGATAAGGTGTCCACTTTATTAGTGGCGATGGGCAAGAACCTGGTTGCCTTGGGCCGCTTCGACGAGGGCGAGCATCAGTTTCAGGAAGCCATAGAGGCCTACAAACGCAATGCGTCGCGTTACGTCAAGTACGACATCACGGCCAGTGTCGATTTCACCAACGATACCACCTATTACGACGTAAGGCAAGGGGTCGCTGCCGCTGCTTCGCAGGCATATCTCAACAAGGGTCTTTACGAACGTGCCGCCACTTGGCTCGAAGTGAGCAAAGAGGCCCTCTCTTATATTCAGGAACATTGCGATTTAGCAAAGTATTATTTTGACACTCGGCTCTTCCGCCAGCAACTCACTGAGGCGCGGCTGTTGGCACATCAAGGTAAACTTGAAGAGGCCGAAAAGGTGTTCCGCCAGTGTTATGACAGCAGTCGTGACATGAGTGAAGTGGTAAAGCGTGAATGTGCACATTATCTGCTTGAGACCCACCAATGGCAAGAGGCTATCGACCTGTATCATAGGAGCGACTCGTCAGACACCGACTCTACGCAGATGACCCTCGACGGCATCACCCAAACGCTCGTTCCGCAATATCAGGCTTGGCGCAATATGGGTAACAATCAAAAGGCGATTGCGATGGCCGACAGTATTACCAGCGTCCTCGACAGTGCCATTGTGCGCTGGCGCAACAGCGACGCCATGGAGCTTGCCACCATCTACGATACGCAGGGCAAGGAGGCACAGATAGCCCAGAAACAGGCTGCGCTGACGCGACTCTGGTGGATAGCCACGATGGTTGTGCTCGGACTGGTCATTCTGTCGTTCATCATCTACACCATCTACCGCCGTCGCATCACGAAGATGCAGGCCGTGCAGGAGCGCATAGAATCGGAGCTGCGCATTGCCCGCGACATCCAAATGTCAATGGTGCCGAGTTTGTTCCCAGAGCGTGAAGGTTTGGATATGTATGCCTCGATGACTCCTGCCAAGGAGGTCGGTGGCGACCTGTATGGCTATCTGTTGCAGGGCGACAAGCTCTACTTTGCCGTTGGCGACGTGTCGGGTAAAGGTGTGCCTGCCTCGCTGTTTATGGCACAAGCCACGCGACTGTTCCTGACGCTGGCAAAGCAGGGCATGATGCCAGCAGAGATTTGCACCCGCATGAACGATGCACTCTCTGGAGAGGATAATGAGAATGGTATGTTCGTCACCTTCTGGCTCGGATTGGTTGACCTCACGACGGGTCATCTCGACTTCTGCAATGCCGGACATAATCCTCCCGTCATTGGTGGTGGCGAGCATCACGGTGAATTCCTCGATATGATTCCCAATGCACCCATCGGTTTGTGGCCCGGACTGGAATACGAGGGTGAGGAGATTGACACGATCAAGGGCCGTCCGCTGTTTATCTATACCGACGGATTGAACGAAGCCGAGAACCCGCAGAAGGAACAATATGGCGACGACCGCCTGTTGGAGTTCCTGCGCAATACGCATTTCGATACCGCCCAGCAGGTAATCGAAGCGCTCAAGGCCGAGGTGGAAACCCACCGCAATGGTGCAGAACCCAATGACGACCTGACAATGATGTGTTTGAAAGTAGAGAGTTTATGATAGAAGTAAGAATAAAGGATAGTGCTTTGCGTGAGGCGGCAGGCGAGGGAATGGATGCCTTCGTGGGCTGTTTTGTGAGTGCGACGAAGGAGGCTATTGGTGGCGAACTGACTGCTGAGACGATGGCAGAATTGAACAGCGACCAAGTGACGCTGTTGGCTTGGGATATATTGCACGAAGAGGTGATGGACGGTGGTTTCGTCCAGTTGATACACAACGGCTACGGCCCGTTCATCTTTAAGAATCCGTTGGCCAAAGCATTGAAATTATGGGGATTGCGCGAATTGTCCAAGCTGATATATAGCGCGCATACATTATATATAAAATATGGTGAGCAGATAGAACGCGACTGTACGGACGACGAGTTCATGGCGCTGTTCGAGCAGTTTCCCGAGTTCGACGACTTTGACGATACGTTCGTTGAGGAAGAAGAAAACTGGACTGCCGACATTGCTCACTATATCGACGAAAACATCGAACGCTTCGCTAACGTTGAACATTGAACGTTGAACGTTGAACGACGTATGATTTAAAAGACGACAGACAATGAATAAAGACGAAGAACTGATCAGGAAGAAGAGTCCTGTCAACATAAAAAACAAGAAGGCCGGTTTCGAGTATTTCTTCATCGAGACCTACACCGCCGGCATCGTACTTACGGGGACGGAAATCAAGAGTATCCGTCTGGGCAAGGCGTCGCTGGTGGATACGTATTGCACCATCATCAACGGCGAGTTGTGGGTGAAGGGCATGAACATTTCGCCCTACTTCTACGGGTCGTACAACAACCACGAGATGAAGCGCGACAGGAAGCTGCTGTTGACGCGTCGCGAGATTCAGAAACTGGCGTCAGCCACGAAGCAGACGGGATATACCATCGTGCCGTTGCTGGTATTCATCGACGAGAAAGGCCGTGCGAAGATGGACATTGCACTCTGCAAGGGTAAGAAGGAGTTTGACAAGCGCCAGACCCTGAAGGAGAAGGAAGACCGCCGCGAAATGGACCGCGCGATGAAGAGTATTAAACGTTGAACATTGAACGTTGAACATTGAACGTTGAACATTGAACGTTGAACATTGAACGTTGGATGATAATGAGAAAATCCGTGCTATTTTGATTAAGATAATTAAATCATTAAAGACAAAGAAAGAATAGAAGCAAATATGAAAAGATTATTGTTACTTTTTATGGCTATTATTGGTTTATCCAATATCTTTGCCACTCATATTACAGAACATTCGTCGTTCAATGTTCAACGTTCAACGTTCAACGTAAAGAAACGCGAGTTCCGTGGTGCTTGGATTCAGTGCGTGAACGGACAGTTTAAAGGCATGGGTACCGAGGCGATGAAACAGACGCTGACCTATCAGCTGAACGAATTGCAGAAAGACGGCTGTAACGCCATTATCTTCCAGGTGCGCCCAGAGTGTGATGCGCTCTACGAAAGCAATATCGAGCCGTGGAGCTACTATCTGACTGGCGAACAGGGCACCAAGCCTTATCCCTATTGGGATCCCCTGGCGTGGATGGTCAACGAGTGCCACAAGCGCGGCATGGAACTGCACGCATGGATTAATCCCTATCGTGCCAAGACGAAAGTGGCGCACAAAAATGCCCGCAACCACGTCGTTGTAGAACATCCCGAGTGGACGTTTCAGTACGACGGTCTGACGCTGTTGGATCCATCCCAGCAAGCCTGCCGCGACTATATCTGCGACGTCGTCCGCGACATTGTGACACGCTATGATGTCGACGGTCTGCACATCGATGACTACTTCTATCCCTATCCCGTGGCAGGCGTAAAAATTCCCGATGATGCACAGTATCGCGCCAACAGCAACGGCATCAACAATCGTGGCGACTGGCGCCGCTATAACGTCAATCTATTTATCGAACAGCTCTATCGCACTGTTCACGATGCCAAGCCGTGGGTAAAGGTAGGTGTTTCGCCCTTCGGCATCTATCGTAACCAGAAGAGTGACCCCAACGGCAGCCGTACCAATGGTTTGCAGAACTACGACGACCTCTATGCCGACGTGCTGCTGTGGGATGCCAAAGGTTGGATGGACTATTGTGTGCCTCAGATCTATTGGGAGATTGGTAATCGTGCGGCCGACTACGACGAGCTCATCCATTGGTGGAACAAGCATATCACGAAGAGCGATTTGTACATCGGTGAAGATGTCGAGCGCACCGTGAAATTCTCCGACCCGAAAGACGCCAACAGCCATCAGCAGGCCGCCAAGATGTCGCTCCATCAGCAGCTGCCTCGCGTAAAAGGTACCGTGCTGTGGTATGCAAAGGCCGCCGTCGATAATGTCGGCAATTACGGCACCAATCTGCGTAAGGTCTATTGGCGCACGCCGGCTCTGCAGCCAGTCATGGATCATCTTGACAAGAAGGCGCCCAAGAAGGTTCGCAAGATGAAGCGTTTCAATTTCGATGGCCAAAACGTATTGATGTGGTTGCCGCCCAAGAGCAAGGACTGGAAGGATGAAGCCACGCGCTATGCCGTCTATCGTTTCGATAAGGGCGAGTCGACGAGTAACCTTGACGGTGCTCACCTGAAAGCCATCACTGCCAATCCTTTCTACGAGGTGCCTGCCAACGAACAGGTGCCGTGTGTGTACATCGTCACAGCCCTCAACCGCTTGCAGAACGAGAGCAAGGGCGTGAAAGCGAAGATAAAGAGGTAAGAGGTGAGTAGTAAGAGGTAAGAGGTGAGATATTAAAAGAGGTCCTATTTCAGGGCCTCTTTTATGTATTTCGGGGTGTAGCCTTTTTTGCTCTTGGCTACGGTCTCGGGAGTTCCAGCCGTGAGGATGGTACCGCCACCGCGACCGCCTTCTGGACCCATGTCAATAATCCAGTCGGCCAACTTGATGACGTCAAGGTTATGTTCGATGATAATCACCGTATTGCCTTTGTCCACCAGCGTTTGCAGCACGCCCATCAGGATGCGGATGTCCTCGAAGTGCAGGCCTGTAGTGGGTTCATCGAGGATGTACAGCGTCTTGCCTGTGTCCTTCTTCGACAGTTCCGTGGCGAGCTTCACGCGCTGGCTCTCACCGCCCGACAGCGTCGTCGAAGGTTGTCCCAGTTTGATATAGCCCAGTCCGACGTCCTGAATGGTTTTGATTTTCCGCAGAATGTCCGGCACGTTCTCGAAGAATTCGCAAGCCTGATTGATGGTCATATCCAGCACGTCAGCTATCGACTTGCCCTTGAATCTGACCTCCAGCGTCTCGCGGTTGTAACGTTTCCCATGACATTCTTCGCACGGCACTTGGATGTCGGGCAGGAAGTTCATTTCGATGGTCTTGTAACCATTGCCGCCACACGTCTCGCAGCGACCGCCCTTCACGTTGAACGAGAAGCGGCCGGGCTTGTAGCCGCGAATCTGTGCCTCGGGCAGGTTTACAAACAGGCTGCGGATATCCGAGAATACGCCCGTATAGGTAGCAGGATTCGAACGCGGCGTACGTCCGATGGGACTCTGGTCAACATTTACCACCTTATCTATATGTTGCAGCCCCTCGATGCTTTCGTAGGGCATCGGGGCCTGTAGCGAACGGTAGAAATGTTTCGATAGGATGGGGTAGAGTGTTTCGTTGACCAGCGTCGACTTGCCCGAACCCGATACGCCTGTCACGACGATGAGCTTGCCCAATGGGAATTCCGCGGTGACATTCTTCAGGTTGTTGCCTGTGCATCCGCGCAGCACCAGTGATTTGCCGTTGCCTTCGCGGCGGTAGGTCTTGTTGGGGTCGGCAGGCAGAGTAGGGAGGGGGATGCGCATTTTGCCATTCAGGTATTGCGCCGTGATGGTGTCCGTCTTCAGCATTTCGTCGATGGTGCCTTGGAACACCACTTCGCCACCTTTGCGCCCTGCCTTCGGACCGATGTCCACAATGTAGTCTGCCTGTCGCATCATGTCTTCGTCGTGTTCTACGACGATCACCGTGTTGCCCAGGTCGCGCAGCTCCTTCAGCGACGTGATGAGCCGTTGGTTGTCGCGCTGGTGCAGTCCGATGCTGGGCTCATCGAGAATATATAGCACGTTCACCAGCTGACTGCCTATTTGCGTCGCCAGACGGATACGCTGACTCTCGCCGCCCGACAGCGATGCCGACTGACGGTTCAGCGCCAGATAATCCAATCCCACATCGAGCAGGAAATCCAGACGCGTGCGTATCTCCTTCAGTATCTCTGCGGCAATCTGCTGCTGCTGGTGGTCCAGGTGCTGTTCACACTCGTCCAACCATGCGCGCAACTCGTTCAGGTCCATCGTTGCCAGTTCGGAGATGTTCTTGTCCCAGATCTTATACGACAGCGCCTCGCGGTTCAGTCGCAGGCCGTGACACTCGGGACATTCCCTTTCGGCCAGGAATTGGTCGGCCCATTTCTGTCCGCCCGCCGTGTCGTCGTTCTCCATCACCGAGCGCAGATATTTAACCACACCGTCGAAATCGACGAAGTAGTCGCTCGACGTATGAACCAGTTCCTTGCTGATGCGCACAGGGTCCAGCGTGCCATAGAGTATCTCGTTCATCGCTTCGTCGGGAATGTCCTCAATACGCGTTTTCAGCGTACAGTCATACTCCTGCAGAATGGCGTCAATCTGCCAGAATATCATCTGGTTCTTGTATTTCCCCAACGGTGCGATACCGCCTTCATAGATGGTGTGTTTGCGGTTGGGAATGACCTTGTTGATGTCTATCTCGTTGATATATCCCAGCCCCTTGCAGCGCGGACAAGCCCCTTGCGGAGAATTGAACGAGAAGGTGTTAGGCGCTGGTTCACTGTAGGAGATGCCCGTCGTCGGACACATCAGCCGACGTGAGAAGTAACGCACCTTCTCCGTGTCGTAATCCATCACCATGATGAGCCCTTCGCCCTGCTTCATGGCAATCTGCACGGTCTTCTTCAGACGTTCGTCGGCACCTTTTACGGCCATGCGGTCAACGACCACTTCGATGTCGTGATTCCTGTATCGGTCCACCTTCATGCCCTGCGTCAGTTCCTGCAGTTCACCGTCCACGCGGATATGCAAATAGCCTTTCTTCCGCATGCTCTCAAACAACTCGCGGTAGTGACCCTTACGACCTTGCACCAGCGGCGCCAGTATCAGTATCTTCCGACCTTGATAGTCGTTCGTGATCATCTCGATGACCTTCTCCTCGGTGTATTTCACCATCGGCTCGCCGGTCTCATAGCTGTATGCCTTGCCGGCACGCGCAAAGAGCAGACGCAGATAGTCGTACACCTCCGTCGTTGTGCCTACCGTCGAACGCGGGTTCTTGTTCGTCGTTTTCTGTTCAATGCTGATGACGGGCGACAGTCCCGTAATCTTATCCACGTCGGGACGCTCCATACCTCCGAGGAAGTTGCGCGCATAGGCCGAAAACGTCTCGATATAGCGGCGCTGACCTTCGGCAAAGATGGTGTCGAAAGCCAGACTCGACTTTCCGCTTCCGCTCAGTCCGGTGACGACTGTCAGCGAGTTGCGTGGAATCTCGACGTCGATGTTCTTGAGGTTATGTACGCGTGCACCCCAGACGTTGATTTTCGTGTCGCTCATGGTTTACTGTTCCGAGTTGGTCGTGTCGTCGTTATGGCGTCTTATCAGGTTCACATCGCGGCGGATGTTATATTCCTTGCCGTCGGCACCGCGCGCATTCACCAGTACGAAATAGACACCGTCTTTCACAGGGCTGCCGTTGTATGTGCCGTCCCAGCCTTCGTCAATATTCGTCCATTCATACAGCTTCTGACCCCAGCGGTTGAAGATGTACGCATGAAATTCTACGATGCTCTTATAACCGCCCGTCTTGCCGTGCGGCTTGGCGCGGTAGATGTCGTTGTGGCCGTCGTCATTGGGCGAGAAGGCGTTAGGCATCTCCAGATGACTTTCCGAGATGGTCACATTGATGCTGGCCGAATCCACCACCTCTTCCTGATATCTCACTATCAGCGTCACCCTCGTCAGTCCCGACTCCGTGAAGGTGTGTTCGGGATTCTCTTCGTAACGCACATACGAGTTTTGGCCGTCCACGCCGTTATGCACGAAGCGCCATTCCAGCGTGCTGCCCACTTCGAGGTCGCTTGCGTTCGCCTCGAAACGTACAAGCAGCGGTGCTTCGCCCGTTACAGAAACCGAGTCCACCACCTCCTCTCCGTCCTTTGTGTAATATGCCTTCGGATTGATGGTGGCCCACGCTGTCGCTGCCGCCATCACCAAGGCCATTGCCAATAAGGTTCTTATTTTTTTCATACTTCGTTTTCTTATGAGTCAGCCTGCAAAGCTGCGATTAAGCGAAAGCCATGATGCTTGCATCAATGGCCGAGCGTGAGCAGTCTCTTGCGCTATCAATGCGCAAAAGTACGAAAAAAAATCGAACCCACCAACGATGGGCCCGTTTTTTTTATTCTACTTCCCGTCAAACGCCCAGAAAAAGAGAAAAGAGAAAAAAGAGAAATTTCTTTTCGAATACTCCTTTGATCAGTTTCATATCAGTCTCGTATTCAGTTCAACTTATCCTTATACTGCGCTGACATTCTCAGAAGTGCTTCGTCTCGCTTTTGTTTCATCTCATTTATCTTCATTTCATTCTCCTTTATTTTCATTTCAATATATTTGATCTTCATTTCATTCTCTTTAATCCTCAACTTGATTTGGTCACGCTCTTCCTTGATTTTCTGTACCTTCATATCCTTGCCCATAGTAGCCTTGACTTCCTTTACGGTTTTTATGAAGTCGTCTTCGACATCAATTCTTTCCCCTAATTCTTGGACTGCAAGCAGAACAGTTGCCGAGAACTTCGTCAAAGCACACATTAATGTAGGGTAGTCTATAACGTCACCATCTTCTTCACTGTAAAGAGCCTTGAAGAGTCTATTCGTAATCTTGTCAGCCCTCTCTAAAATCTTCTTTCCCTCTATGTCTTTTTCACTCATATCAGTTTTGCTATATTTCATATTGTTTTTAAGTTTTGCTTGTGCAAAGTTACGAATAAGTGAGCAAAGAACCAAAGGAAAACGCGTTTTTCTTTGTTCTTTCGAACGCAAGATTGCAACGCCACACTCAGACCTTCAAGTCAGAGAAACTTCTTCGCTTGCGAAAAAGTTACGAATAAACGAGCAAAATGCTGGTAAAGGACGGTTATCAGATGCCTTTCGAGAATCCCTCACCGCTGCTGGCATCACCATCCCCTTCCCGCAGTGTGATGTACACCTGATTCCCGACTCATAGGTTAC
>ONKX01000037.1 GCA_900318555.1 uncultured Prevotellaceae bacterium
TACGGCTATCACCATCGTAAAGGCAATGGCCAAGGCTGTTCCCACGATATATATCCCGGAGAATAGCCGTTCCTCTCGCATCATGGCGAGAGCCTGTCTAAAATATCTCATATCATTCATCTTTTAATGCTACGGTTATCTCGCTCCTGCAGATGCGCCACGCAGGGATGGCGGTGGCGATGAGCACGGCACATAATATAATAAGGTACACGATGACGGACACCACAAGGAAGTGGGTGCCGAAGTCGTCGAACCAGTAGTGGACGGCGGGATTACTGCCCTCGAAACCTTTGAAGAGACCATGGGCAGCGGCGAACTGGAAATAGACGATGCAGCCGACGATGACGCTGACGGTGGTGAGCAGCCACGCCTCGCGGATGAAGCCCCAGAAGACGCTCCACTTCGTTGCGCCGAAGGCGCGGCGCACACCGGCCTCCTCGCGGCGCTGACGGGTGTACATGAGCAACGTGCCAAAGACACCAAAGGCGAGGTTGATAGCAAAGAAGGCGGCAATGAGCAGGTTGCGGTGCGTCATGCGGCTGGTGCCGTAACGGTCGGTATACGCTTTCGCCCCCTCGCGAACTGTCTGCATCTTTTGGACGTAACAGTGCTCCGTCATCAGGTCGTGCTGCACCTCATGCTGGTGCTCCTCCATGAAGCGTTGGGCATCAACGCCCTCGTGTAGGCGGGCAATGATGGGAACATTGATGCCCGGTGCACCTTGGCAAACAAACAAGATGGTATAGTCACGGTCGTAAACCCCATAGCGCACATCCTCCACCACGGCGCGGATGGGCAGGTCTTTAACCATCAACTCATAGTCCATCTTGTCTGGGTTATAGCCATAGTAATGCGCCTTTACTGTGCGCCCTGCCACATCGGTAGTACCATAGAGCGCCATGGCGGTGGAGCGTGTGAGAATGACGGTCTGTTCAAACACAGCGTCGCGGGTCAGTTCGGCGGTAGGCACCTCGGGTGTCAGCGACTGGATGCCGAAAACCTCGAACATCTTGTCGTCCCGTCCGAAGCCGTAATTTGTGACTCTAAGGGTGTCGTTGTCGCGGATAAGATGGTAGGCCATGCTTGTTATGCCAGAACCAATGGGGTTGTTGAAGGCGCGGTAGGCCATCTCCACACCGTCCATCTCCTGCACCTTATGCAGCAGACTTGCCTCCTCGAGTCCGATGGGTATTTGGGTGGTAAATAACTGCTGTCGGGGGAGGGTGCTGGCCACCTCGAAGCGCACCAGACGGTCGGGGTCGTAGCCTAACGGCAGGTTAGTGACGTAGGACGTGACGATGACGGGATCAAAGGCCCACCAGCAGGCAAAGGTGACGAGCACGAGTTCGAGGGAGAGCCAGATGGACGTCTTGCGTCCGAATATTTCTTTCAGCTGTTTCATTTCTTAATCATCATTGATTCAACGATTGGTTTCCTAAGACTGAGCCAGGCGGGAAGCGTTGACGCCAACACATTGAGCACGCAGCAGACGAGCAGGGCGATGGCGAAGACGGCGGGACCAAAGAACATCTCGCCCTTCAGCAGTGGCACCGTGCCGTAGAGGTTGTCACTTTCGGAGAAGACGTAGAAGACCCAGTCGCGCCAGCCATACAGTGCCGTCCACGCAAGGCAGAGTCCCACGACACCTCCGATAATCGTCAGCACAAGGTTCTCCATGATGACCTCACCAAGCAGTGTCATCCGCTTCGCGCCGAACGCTTTGCGGATGGCCATCTCCGGCAGCCGGCGTTCCATGCGGCTGGCCACCATCCCGCTGAGGTTCAGCGCGGGCACTAAGAGGAGCATAAGGATAGCGGGGACGACGTACCAGAAGAGGCTAACGTCAAAGGCATTGAAGATGTAGCCGATGTCATGCCATACTTGCTCGTAGTGCGACTGCAGACGGTCGGTTATGGTAACGGGGCCGTCCTTATGCAGGGCGTTGTAGCGTGCCTCTATGTCTTTCAGTTCTTGCAGGAAGACATCGCGCTTGTCGGCGGGCACGCTGAAGGCGAGGCGTATGGGCATTTCCATGCCATGAACGCCCCGGTCTCTCAGCGGATCCTCGACGGTGAATGGCATCCAGATGTCGGCCACGCATTTTTCCGTCAGTGCGCTGGGTGTCTCCACCACGCCACAGATGCGGTAGATGTGGTAGTCGAGGGTCAGTGTCCGTCCTACGCCCTTCTGCCCATGCCCGAAGAGATGGTCGCGCAAATTCTCCGTGATGACCACGTTGTTACGACCGTTGTCGAAGTCGTCCTGTGTGAAGGGCCCTCCCTCGATGAAGTGAAACTGGTAGAGATGGAAGAACCCCGTGTCCGTCAGTCTACCCTTCACGGAATACTTATGCACGCTGTCGGCCAGCGTGATGCCGAACAGGGTGTTCGACCACATCTCCATCTCAGCGGCCATGTACTCCGGCGTCTGCATCTTCTGGAACAGGTCACGGTACATCTCATAATGGATATTCTCAATGTTGTCTTCGTTGTTCAGCAGCGTCATGTCGTCCAGATAGTACGTCGTGCTGCGGTGTACCTCTGGCGCAATGTCAGCCACCTTCACGTAATACACTTCAGCAATGAGCATCACGAAGGCCACGGCCAGTGCCGTGCCCGCGATATACATCGCCGAGTAGAGTTTCTCCTCGCGCATCATGGCGAGGGTTTGTCTGAAATATCTCATATCTGTTGCGTTATTTTGTCTTCCTTATTATATGCCAAAACCGTGCCAAACTCGTAACTCACTGATAATCAGTAACAGCATAAAATAAAGTGTCCATTTCCGGACACCGTGAGTGTCCAGAAATGGACAGTCTAACCACTCCAGCAATAGTAACAGAGTGAGTTTAGATATTTGGGGCAACTTCTATGTTATTCCCTAATTTTAACACCTTTGTTTATATACACACCCTTTGGGGATGGCTTGCCAGACAGACGACGGCCGTTGAGCGTGTACCCGGAGGCCCCCCGCCAAACGGGGGGCTGGCTTCGCCAGGGGGCATTGTAGTTATGTCAACAATGCCCGTAGCATGATCCTAAATATACTCCAACCCCTTCTTGGCATTGATTTTGCCGTATCCCCAGCGCATACACCATCAAAATGGTCAAAAGGAAGATAGTTTTGGGTTTCATATTAGCAAAATATTTATTTCTTTGGCAAAGGTACAAATAAAAACCGAAAAAAATGCATAAAAGTAAGAAAAAAAAGTGTATCTTTGCAAGCAAATTCGTGTTGTTATGAAACTGTTCTTCAAGAAGAAGGCCATCACCGGCTATCCGCGTTCGTTTGCGAAACGACTGACGTGGCGTATCATGCTCAGGATGATTATCATCATGATCATCCCCGTGTTACTACTGTTCTGGATAACCTATGGCATCGTGGCCTTGGGCGTCACGGGCATCAGCGACCGTGTATTGAAGGGTGAGAAGGAGGAGGTGCGGCGCATCGCCTCCGACCTCTACATGGCGTCCATCAATACGGCGGCGTTCATAGAGGACGACCTGAGCAATCCCGACCGCATGCATGACATCATCAACAGGATGGTGAAGCTGAACCCATACATGCGCAGCTGTGGCATCTACTTCATCGAGAACTACTACCCCAAGAAGGGACGCCTGTTTGCGCCCTACGCCACACGGCGCGACAGCACGACCATCATCGAGTCGCAGAACGCCATCGACCAGGGGAACGACTATGTGAAGGACGAGTGGTTTAAGAATGCCATTGCGAGCGAAAAAGGCTACTGGACCAAGCCTTTCTTCGACAACGACAGTGCACGGTCGCCACTGGTGTCGTATCTGTTGCCCATCCGCGACAAGAGCCGGCGTGCGGTGGCCGTACTGGGTGTGGACCTATCGCTGGCGTGGCTGAACGAGAAGATACAGCCTATGGAGACCCATCATGCAACGGACGAGAAGGAATGGGATCCGGAGTACAAGCTCTACTACTTCATGACGGACAGCACGGGTACCATTCTGGTGCACCCGGACGCCACACGCATCGTCAGCAAAAACATATACGACTACATCACCAAGGGTACCTACGATAGGTATGTCCAAATGTCTATCGAAGAAAAGCTGGACGACGATTTAACAATCGACGGGGAAAAAGTCCTTGTCTGCGCGCAGAAGGTGAAACATACCGACTGGACCATCGCCATCGCGGTACCCTCTGTGGTCATCGATATCATTGGCTATATTGCCGCGGGCTTCGCCATCACGGGCATCCTGATAGGCATGCTGGTGGTGTATTTCTTCGGACGACGGACCATCAAGAAAAATGTCAAACCGCTCACGCTGTTGGCGGCATCGGCCGACGAGGTGGCGAAGGGTAACTTCCAGACGGCGCTACCCACCATCAACAGTCACGACGAGATACACCGTCTGCGCGACTCGTTCGGGAACATGCAGCGTTCGCTGGTGAACTACACGGAGGATCTGCGTGCCACCACGGCCCAGAAGGCGTCGATGGAGAGCGAGCTGAAGATTGCCCACGACATCCAGATGTCGATGTTGCCCAAGACGTTCCCACCCTACCCCGAGCGCAACGATATCGACATCTATGGTTCGCTGAAACCGGCGAAGGGTGTCGGCGGCGACCTCTTCGATTTCTACATCCGCGACGAGAAGCTGATATTCTGTATTGGCGACGTGTCGGGCAAGGGTGTTCCTGCCTCGTTGTTTATGGCCGTCACGCGTTCGTTGTTCCGCAACATCTCAGCCCACGTGGCGATTCCGTCGGAGATTATGCGAACGCTGAACAATGCCATGTCGGAAAGCAACGAGACAAATATGTTCGTCACCGTATTTATCGGTGTGCTCGACCTGAAAACGGGGTTGTTGCGTTACTGCAATGCCGGTCACGATGCTCCGCTGCTCGTGGGGCGCGACGTCGGTGCCCTGTCGTGTGAGCCCAACCTGCCTATTGGCGTTGTGGCAGGCTACGAATACACACAACAGGAGGTGAGCATCGACCCGAAGACCACCATTTTCCTCTTTACTGACGGACTGAACGAGGCCGAGAACTATGAGCATGCACAGTTTGGCGACATGCGCATCTGGAATATGGCCAAACTGTTGCTGGACGAACAGCGTCACCAGCCGAAGCACATGATTGATGCGATGGCCAATGCCGTACATACATTCGTGGGCGACGCTGAACAGAGCGACGACCTGACGATGCTGGCCATTCAGTATATGCCTTTCGGCGACGTGTCTTAGTCGTTAACGATGCGGATGCGGCCCTGAGGCTGAGCGTAGGCAGTGCCGGTGGTACCGCCGAGGACTTTGCCGAGGTAGTCGGCAAGGGCTTCGTAGTAGCGCAGGGTGCTCTCGTAGAGTACGGGACACGGTTTGAAACAATCGAAGAAACCGCCACCTATGTGGTTGTAGTCCGTGACAGCCACGCTATAGGTATGATGGGGGTCGATGGGTTTGTAGGTGCCGTTGGCCTGCAACACTTCGACGTCGGTGACACAGTGGCGCTTGGTGTGGAGGGTGAAGCGCAATCCGGATACTTGTGGGAAGTTGCCGTCGAGCACGGGAGCCATCGCCGTACAGCGCGTGAGCATGGCCTGTATCTGCTGACCACTGACGGCAATGCGTCGCAGGGTGTTGTCGTAGGGCAGCATGCCGATGACGTCGCCATAGGTGATGTTGCCAGCGCGGATGTCGTTACGGATGCCACCACCGTTCTCCATACCGATGTCAGCCTTCATGGCATGGCGGTAGGCGTCGGCCACGATGTCGCCGGCATTGGTCTCCACGCCGCGAACCTTCATCTGGTCGTTCTCGTCGGTCACCTCGAGGGCATAGTCGCTATGAGCTACCTGCTTCGACGTGACGGCTTTCACCAATTGGCGGATGCTGTCGGTGACGGCACTGACACGGGCGTTTTCGTAGGGGATTTCCTTGGTTTTGAGAAGGTGTGTCGTCATACGACCGTCAGGAGTGATGAGCAGTTTACCGATGTTGGCAAACTGGGTACCGGTCTGTGTGACAATAATGTCGCGACCGTCGAGATTCTTGACGGGCACACCCTCGAAAATTTCGTGGGAATGGCCATCGAGCACGACATCGATGCCACGCGTATTGTTGACGAGCAGGTGGGAATTGAAGCCCAGCGACTGGGTGGTCTCACCGACGTGGGAGAGCAGTACCACGTAGTCGGCACCCTCGCTACGGGCTTTATCGACGGCCTGCTGGATGAGCTGGTAGAAGGTCTTCGGCTTGAGGTCGTAGAGCAGGATGCCGTTGGTATCGTAGAAGGAATAGCCCTCGAGGATCATCGTTTCGGGCGTGCAGGCTCCGACGAAGGCAATCTTCTTGTCGCCATACTGATGGATGACATAAGGTGCATAGTAAGGTTCGGGGGCGCCGGCATCGAAGAAATTGACGCACGTCACGGGAGCACCAATCTGTTCCAACAACTGACGCATGCGGGGCACGCCATAATCGAACTCATGGTTGCCCAGCGTCAGGGCGTCGTAGTCCATCAAGTGCATGATGTCGGCAATATACTGTCCCTTCGAGATGGCTCCGGTGGTGTTGCCCTGCAGGAAGTCGCCCACACAGACAGCACCGGCATAGGCCGTATCCGAACGGTTGATGGCGTCACGCAGTCCGGCCATTGTCTTGTAGCCGTCGATGCCGCAATGGACGTCATTCTCGTAGAGTATCACGATGCTCTTCTGAGCAACATTGTTCTGGCAGCCCAACAAGAGGACCACGGCAAAGAATAAGGTATTCTTGATTATCTTCATGACGGGTATATCGTTGAATTACGTTTTCTGCGGCAAAAGTACGAAAAAAAAGTGGACTGACCAAACATCGGTGCATTTTTTATGCAAGGGAGACTAAACCTTTGGGAGATTGCGACGTCAAAGGAATAAACAAAAACTAAATGCAGGGTTTACGTCATATATTTTTATTGATGGCGTGCGTCTGGGGAATACTCGGTATGAGTGGTCAGACGCGCAAGGACAGTGTGGCGAATGTCAAGACGCTGGAGGGTGACACCATTGCCGAAGTAGTGGTGACGAGGAACGTGCCGAAGATGGTCATCAAGAACGACACGGTGGTGTATAACGCCGATGCCTACCAGGTGCCCGAGGGTTCGGTGATTGAGGCACTGGTGGAAGCCTTGCCGGGCGCAAAGATTGACGACGACGGCAAGATCAGCATCAACGGCAAGGACGTGAAACGTTTCAAGATGGACGGTCGCGACTTTATGACGGGCAATAACGACGCGGTGATGAAGAACCTGCCGTCGTATGTGGTGGACCAGGTGAAGGCCTACGACGAGAAGAGCGACCTGAGCCGGATGACAGGTATCGACGACGGCAACGACGACTTCGTGCTGGAGTTTGTGACGAAGCGCAGTGCCCGCCGTGGTCTGCAGGCCAATCCCGACGTGGGCTTTGGCACGCACAACCGCTATGGCATCCGTCTGACGGCCATGAAGCCTTTCGGCGACGTGCGCTACACGTTTATGGGCAATGCGAACAACGTGAACGACCGCAACTTCACTGGTCGCGGTGGTCGTGGACGCGGCACCGGTCAGGGTCAGCGTGCTACGAAGACTGCCGCACTGGACGTGAGCTATGAGAAGCAGAACAAGTTGAAGGTGAGCGGTCGTGTGACGTGGAACCACAACGACGCCGACAACTGGAACAAGACGGGTTCTGAGAGTTTTGTCATCACGCGTGGCGGTGCTTTCTCGAACAGTGTCAACCAGAGTTACTCGCGTGCCAACAACTGGACGGGCAACATGAACTTGCAATGGACCATCGACTCGCTGACCACCCTGTCGTGGCGCCCGGACGTCAGTTTCAACACCAACGACAGTCGCAGTCGCAACACGTCGGCATCGTTCAATGCCGATCCATACAAATATGTCAGTGACCCGCTGAGCATCGAGGGTCTGCGGACGCTGGACGAAGACTCGCTGGTGGTGAACAGCCGGCTGAACAAGTCGATGGGTTATGGCGACGGCAACAATATCAACTCACAACTGCAACTGTTCCGCCGCATCGGACGCAAGGGGCGCAACGTGGCACTGAACTTCGGCTTCAGCTATCGCGACGGTGACAACCAGAATGCCAGTCTCTCAGCGGTACACCTCTATCAGCAGAAGAACAGCATGGGACTGGACTCCCTCTATCAAACCAACCGCTATAGCGTGTCGCCCAACAAGAATCTGAACTACTCGCTGGGCATCACCTATACCGAACCCCTGCTGACGTGGCGCACAGAGCGGCAAGCAAACGCTGGCGAAGGCATGAACCCGGGAGTGTCCCCGCAAAGAGGAGGTGGTCGCGGACCTTTCGGAAGAGGTAACGGACCACGCGGATTCGGACAGCAGGGACTCTTCCTACAGCTGAACTACCGCTACCAATACAGCCATCAGAAGAGCGACCCCTTGACCTACGACTTCCCAGACTATACGGAGACGGCCTTTGCCCAGGTATTGAACGAATACCGCGACTGGGCGACACTCTTCGGCTTCCTGGACAATCCCTATGAGAGCTATCTCAGTCGCCAGTTGAGCCGCTATTCCGAGCGTACGGAGTATAGCCATACCGCCGAGGTGCAGTTGCGTTATGTACGTGACAAGATGAACATGAACGTAGGCGTGGCGCTGTTGCCTGAACGTTCACACTTCGTCCAGAACTACCTGAACACCCTTGTGGATACCGTCCGCACCGTGACCAACATATCGCCAACGCTCAATATGCGCTACCGATTCAACCAGCAGACCAATCTACAGGTCACCATGCGCGGTCAGACGCAACAGCCCAGCATCACGCAACTACTTGAAATATACGACGATACAGACCCGTTGAACATCAACGTCGGTAATCCCGGACTGAAGCCTTCGTTCAACACCAACCTGCGTGTAAACTTCCTGATGATGCGCCGTCCGAAGACCGTCATTGACGCTGACGGTTTCGAGGTTCCCAAGAATCAGCGCAACTGGAGTTTCAACAGCAATGCCGGATGGCAGATAACCACCAACGCGATAGGCAATGTCGTGACCTATAACGAGACGACGGGCGGACGCATCTCGCGACCGGAAAACATCAACGGCAACTGGAATGCCAACTTCGGCATGGGCTTCACCTTCAGCCTCGACACGCTGAACCTATGGGATATCACCGGTTCGCTGAATGCAAGGTATGATCACCGCGTTGGCTACGTGAACATCAACCACACGGCCATCGCCGAACGAAACGTGACACATACCTATAACATCAATCCTGCCCTCTCGCTGAACTACCGCAACAAATGGTTCAGTTTCTCGCTGAACGGACGCACCACCTACGCACGCACTGACAACCGGCTGCAGGCGTCGAACAACCTGACGACGTGGAACTTCCAGTATGGTGCCAGTACGAAGGTGACTTTCCCTTGGGGTTCGAACCTATCGACCGATATGCACATGTTCAGCAAACGCGGCTATAGCGACGAGAGTCTGAACACCAACGAACTGCTATGGAACGCGCAACTGTCGCACAGTTTTTTGCGTGGAAAGGTGCTTACCGTCATGTTGCAATGGTATGACATCCTGAACCAGCAGACCAATTTCACACGTATCGTCAATGCCAACGGCGTACGCGACAACGAGGTGAATGCCATCAATTCGTACGCCATGCTGCACGTCAGTTACCGACTGAACCTGTTTGGTGGCAGAAACGGTGGTCGTGGCGAAGGACGTAGAGGTCGTGGAGGCTGGGGCGGCGACCGTCCTCCCGGTGGTTTTCCAGGCGGCGATTTCCCCGGTGGCGGCTTCCCTGGAGGTGGCTTCGGCGGTGGTGACAGACCATTTTGAAACCGTTTTGAAACAATAAAAAAGCTAAAAAGGATGGGGTGATATTTGGTCAGTCCATCTTTTTTTTGTACTTTTGCAGCCTATTATATATAAAAGAGACGAAAAAAATGGGAAAGATTATCGCATTAGCAAACCAAAAAGGTGGCGTCGGAAAGACTACGACGACCATCAATCTGGCTGCTTCACTGGCTACTCTGGAGAAGAACGTCCTCGTGGTGGACGCTGACCCTCAGGCTAACGCCTCGAGCGGTCTGGGTGTCAATATCCAGGAGGTGGAATGTTCACTCTACGAGTGCATCGTCAACAAGACTGACGTGCGTGACGCTATCTATACAACCGATATTGAACGACTGGACATCATCCCCAGTCACATTGACCTGGTAGGTGCCGAGATAGAGATGTTGAACATGGAAAACCGTGAGAACATCATCAAGGAAACGCTGGAGCCGATACGCAAGGAGTACGACTACATCCTGATAGACTGTTCTCCCTCGCTGGGCCTCATCACAGTGAATGCGCTGACAGCCGCCGACAGCATCATCATCCCCGTGCAGTGTGAATATTTCGCACTGGAGGGTATCACGAAACTGCTGAGCACCATCAAGATTGTGAAGAAGCGCCTGAACCCGCAGTTGGAGATTGAGGGCTTCCTGCTGACGATGTACGACCAGCGTTTGCGTCTGGCCAACCAGATATACGACGAGGTGAAGCGCCACTTCCAGGAGTTGGTGTTCAAGACCGTCATCCAGCGTAACGTGAAGTTGTCGGAGAGTCCTTCACACGGACTGCCCGTCATTCTGTATGACGCCGATTCGACGGGTGCCAAGAACCATCTGGCTCTGGCGAAAGAAATTATAAACAAGAACAGCTAATAGCCAACCGCTAAAAGCTAAAAGCAAAGAATATGGCAGTAAAGAAGAAATTCGACAGAAGCGTACTGGGACGCGGGCTGGATGACATCAGCACAGGTCGTGGACTGGACGCACTGATAGACACCCATAGCGAGGTACACACTGAGGGTTCGTCGAACCTGAACGAAGTGGAAATCGCACTGATAGACCCCAATCCGAACCAGCCCCGTAGGGAATTTGACCAAGAGGCACTGCAGGAGTTGGCGACGAGCATTCGCGAACTGGGCATCATCCAGCCCATCACGCTGAGAAAGATGGAGGGCGGACGTTACCAGATTATTGCCGGTGAGCGCCGTTGGAGAGCTTCGCAGTTGGCAGGATTGGCAAAGATTCCCGCCTATATCGTGACGGTGGAAGACCAGAACGCGATGGAAATGGCGCTGGTGGAAAATATCCAGCGTGAGGACCTGAACGCCATCGAGATAGCGTTGGCCTACCAGCATCTGGCTGAGGCGACAGGTATGACGCAGGCAAAGATTTCAGAACGCGTTGGCAAGAGCCGTGCAGCCGTGACGAACTACATGCGACTGCTGAAGTTGCCCGCACAGGTGCAGATGGCGCTGAAGAACCACGAGATTGAGATGGGTCACGCCCGTGCGTTGTTGGCTATCGACAGTCCGTCGCAACAGATTAAACTCTTCCGCGAAGTCCAGCAGCAACAGTATTCCGTTCGCAAGGTCGAAGACCTGATCAATGCGCTGAAGAGCGGTGACGACGTGAAAACCGCCAAGGGCAAGATTGCCGCCAAGTCGCAGCTGCCCGAGGAGTTTAACATACTGAGAGACCGTCTGGCACAGTTCTTCCAGACGAAGGTGCAGATGACCTGTTCGCCTAAGGGCAAGGGAAAAATCACCGTGCATTTCGACAACGAGGAACAGCTGGAGCAAATCATGAATGCACTGGACAGTGTGAACAATTGAACATTGAACTTTTGGAGCAGCGAGAGCAAAATCGAACTATTCGAATTTTGTCGAGTCGCGACAAAAGTCATGGAACGAAGTGACATAACATTGAACGTTGAACATTGAACGATTGAGAGTTAAAAGTTATATACGCAGAGTGTTGTTTGTGGTTGTGCTGTTGACGGCAGGCCTGAACGCCTATGCGCAGCAAGAGGACGAAATTATAGCCGACTCCGTGGTGGTGCAGGCCGTGCAGACCACAGACAGCATCACGTCGGTCGTCGTCGAGAAAGCCAAAAAGCTGCGTCCGAAGCGTGACTGGAACACGTGGAAGCCGAATCCCCAGCGGGCACTGTGGCTAGCAATGGTCTTACCGGGTGCAGGACAGATATACAACCGCAAATTCTGGAAGTTGCCCATCATCTACGGTGGATTCATGGGGTGCATCTACGCGCTGACGTGGAACAACATGATGTATAAGGACTATTCGCAGGCTTATCTGGACCTCATGGACGATGATCCGGGAACGGCCTCATACAACAAGTTCCTGCACCTGGGCAAACAGATTCAGACTAAGGCTGACGAGGAACGGTACAAGAAGATATTCAAGAGCCGTAAGGACAAATACCGCCGTTGGCGCGACATGAGTTTCTTCGTCATGTTGGGTGTCTACGCGTTTTCTGTCATCGATGCCTACGTGGACGCTGAACTCTCGCAGTTTGACATCTCGAAGGACCTGAGTCTGACGGTGGAGCCCGCAGTCATGCCGAACCACAATGGTGGTGATTGGTTGGACAGCCAGTCGCTGGGCGTAAGTTGTAAGTTGAATTTTTAAAGAAGATATATGAAAAAGAAGGTATTATTGATGATATATGCCCTGATGATGGCCAGTATGGCATCGATGGGTCAGGTAGTGACGGAGGTTGACGCAGAGGACGATGACGACATCGACGAAGCGGACGAGCTGGTGGTGACCGACCAGAGCGGCAACGAGGAAATCATTGAGTTCCCCGAGGCTATGACCTACGACCTGGACTCGCTGCTAAGCCTCTATATGTCGCAGACCTATCTGGGCGAGGCGGACGACTGCAACATGCAGGACGTGAATCCCACGTACACCCGTGAGGAATATATCGAACGTCTGAGCCGTATGCCGACCGTCATGGAGATGGCTTACAACGACGTCGTACAGAAATTCATCGACCGTTACAGCGGCCGTCTGCGCCACAGCATCAGCTATATGTTGGGCGCGTCGAACTTCTACATGCCTATCTTCGAGGAAGCATTGGAGATGTATCAGTTACCGTTGGAGCTGAAATACCTGCCCATCATTGAATCAGCATTGAACCCCAAGGCCGTAAGCCGCGTGGGAGCAACGGGACTATGGCAGTTTATGATCGGCACGGGTAAACAGTACGGCCTGCAGGTGAACTCACTGGTAGATGAACGTCGCGACCCCGTGAAGTCGTCGTACGCCGCTGCACGCTATCTGAAAGACCTGTACAAGATTTTCGGCGACTGGAATCTCGTTATTGCCGCTTATAACTGCGGACCCGAGAACATCAACAAAGCCATTCGTCGCGCCAATACCACTACGACGAAAAGCGAGGATGGTGAGGCTGCTCCGATGAACAAGGACTACTGGCACATCTATCCTTATCTGCCACGCGAGACGCGAGGCTACGTGCCGGCATTCATCGCTGCCAACTATATCATGACCTACTATTCGCTGCATAATATCTGTCCAATGACAACCCGTCTGCCTGCCAAGAGCGACACCGTGATGGTGAAGCGTAACGTACACTTGGAACAGGTGGCCGAAGTATTGGGACTGAACATCGACCTGTTGCGCTCGCTGAATCCACAATACCGTCGCGATGTAGTGCCTGGAACTACGGAGCCCAGCGCCCTGCGTCTGCCGCTGACAGACACGGGACGATTCATCGATTTGGAAGATTCAGTGTATAACTACAAGGCCGACGAGTTGCTGACCAAGCGCATGGAGGTAGAAGTAAAGGACGACGTACCTACTTATTATCATAAGAGCAAACGCTATGCCCGTGGCAAGAAGGGACGTGCTGCCAAACGCGGCAAGGGACGTGCCAGCAAGCGTAGCAGAGCAACTGCCAAGCGCGGCAAGGCTGCCAAGACCAGCAAGCGTCGTGCTGCAGCACCGAAGAAGCGCAAGGCATCAAGCAGAAAGAGAAGGAGATAAGACTATGGATGAGGACATGATTCGTGAAGGAGCCGACGAGAAGTTGGTCAATGACGCATTCCAGCGACTGCTGGACACCTATTCTGCATCACGTCACAGGCAAAAGGTAGATATCATCACCAAAGCATTCAACTTTGCCAAGCAAGCCCACAAAGGCGTCAGACGATTGAGTGGAGAACCGTACATCATGCACCCCATCGCCGTAGCCCAGATAGCCTGCGAGGAAGTAGGACTGGGCTCTACCAGCATCTGTGCCGCATTGTTGCACGATGTCGTGGAGGATACCGACTACACCGTTGACGACCTGTCGAACATCTTTGGTCCGAAGATAGCACAGATTGTGGACGGACTGACGAAGATCTCTGGAGGAATCTTCGGTGAGCAGGCCTCAGCACAGGCCGAGAACTTCAAGAAGTTGCTGCTCACGATGAGCGAGGATATCCGCGTCATCCTCATCAAGATTTGCGACCGTCTGCACAACATGCGCACATTGGAGTCGCAGCCTGCCAACAAACAATACAAGATTGCCGGTGAAACGCTGTACATCTATGCACCGTTGGCCCACCGCCTTGGACTCAACAAGGTAAAGTCGGAACTGGAGAACCTCTCGTTCCAATACGAGCATCCGGAGGAATATGCCGCCATCAAGGACAAGCTGAAGAACACCGAGGCTCAGCGCCACGAGTTGTTCGACCAGTTTACGGAACCCATCGAGGCCTCGCTGAAGGAAATGGGTATCAAGTACGAAATCCGTGAGCGTGTAAAAACGCCCTACTCCATTTGGACGAAGATGCAGAACAAGCACGTGTCATTCGAGGAAATCTACGACATCCTCGCCGTGCGAATCATCTTCACACCCGACAAACGCGAGGAGGAAATCAACGAGTGCTTCAAGATCTACGTCGCCATCTCAAAGATTTACAAGAGTCATCCCGACCGTCTGCGCGACTGGCTGTCACACCCCAAAGCAAACGGCTATCAGGCTTTGCACGTCACATTGATGTCGAAGCAGGGCCGTTGGATTGAGGTACAGATACGTTCTGACCGCATGAACGAGGTGGCAGAGCAGGGATTTGCCGCCCACTGGAAATACAAGGACGGCGAGCAGGCCGAATTCTCGGAGGACGAGAACGAGCTGAACGACTGGCTACGCACCATCAAGGAAATCCTGGACGACCCGCAGCCTGACGCGATGGACTTCCTTGACGCCATCAAGCTGAACCTCTTTGCCTCGGAGATATTCGTCTTTACCCCCAAGGGTGAAATCAAGACGATGCCTACAGGATGTACGGCGCTCGACTTTGCCTTCTCCATCCACACCTTCTTAGGTTCTCACTGCATCGGTGCCAAGGTGAACCACAAACTGGTACCGCTGAGTCATAAGTTGGAAAGCGGTGACCAGATAGAGATTCTGACCTCCAAGTCGCAACACGTACAGCCCGCATGGATCAACTTCGTGTCGTCGGCAAAGGCCAAGGCAAAGATTCAGGCCATCCTGCGTCGTAACAGTCGCGAAATACAAAAGAAAGGTGAGCAGCTGTTGAAGGAATTCCTGGAGAAGAACCAGATTGAATGCACGCTGAACATCGTTGACCAGTTGGCATCGTTCCATGAAGTATATACCCGCGAGAAGTTCTATCAGGCAGTGGGCGAGAAAACCATCCTGCTGGGTGAGAAAGACCTCGACGAATTGCTGGGCAAGAATTCCGGCAAGAAAGGCTGGCGCAAACTCGTGCCCTTCCTCGGACGTAGCAAGCAGAAAACTCCGACGGAGCAGGAAAAACAGGAATTGTTTACCGTGCCTGAGAAGTTCAACCGCAAGAAGCCCATCTACATTAGCGAGGAAACTATCGGGCAATATCAGTTCAAGCACTGCTGTCACCCCATTCCCGGCGACGACATCCTGGGATATATCGACAACAAGAACCAGATAGAAATCCACAAGCGTGCCTGTCCTGTGGCCGACAAGCTGAAGAGCGGTTTCGGCAACCGCATCCTTGATGCCAAGTGGAATATGCATAAAAAGCTATTCTTCGACGCCACCGTCCGCATTCAGGGTATCGACCGTATGGGTATCCTCGTAGATGTTTCGCGAGTCATCACCTCGCAGATGAACGTCAATATCCACAAACTCACCATCGGCAGCGACGACGGTCTGTTCGACGGCAGCATCGAGTTGCGCGTCCACGACCGGGAAGACACGAAGTCTATCATGGATGAGTTGAAGAAGATAGAGGGCATTCAGGAAATCACGCAAATCATGTAACAACAAAACTACTACGACAATGAGAAAACTAATCTGCTTTATCTGTGCAATCTGTGGGGGTATCATTGCACAGGCTAAAAGTTACGACAACCCTGACACGCTCTTTGTGGCTCGCGACGGCACGGGCGAGTTCCGCAACATCAACGAGGCCATCGAGGTGTGCCGCGCGTTTATGGAGTACCACAAAGTTATCTTCGTCAAGAAAGGCACATACAAGGAGAAACTCGTCATCCCCCAGTCGCTCACCAACATTGAGATTTGCGGTGAAGACCGCGACAATACCATTATCACGTGGGATGACCATGCGAATATCGTCTATGCCCCGACGGGTAAAGGCATGGGTACATTCCGCACTTTCACACTGAAGATTCAGGGCAGCAAGATTACACTCAAAAACATCACCGTCGAAAATAACTCTGCACGCTTGGGACAAGCTGTGGCACTGCATACTGAGGGCGACCAGCTGACATTCATCAATTGCCGCTTCCTCGGTCATCAAGACACTATCTATACGGGTAACGCCAAGACGCGGTTGTTCTTCAAGGACTGCTACATCGAGGGTACTACCGATTTCATCTTCGGCCCCTCGACGGCATGGTTTGAGGATTGCGACATCTTCTGTAAAGCCAATTCGTATATCACGGCGGCATCGACACCGCAGGACGTGCCGTATGGTTACATCTTCAACAACTGCCGCATCACCTGCGACAAAGGCGTCGACAAAGTATATCTCGGACGTCCTTGGCGCGACTACGGCTATACGCTGTTTATGAACTGCGAACTGCCCCGCGAGATTCGTCCTGAAGGCTGGCACCAGTGGCGTCCTGAGGCCGTCAAGACTGCCCGTTACTTGGAATACAACAATCGCGGCGAGGGTGCTGCCACCAATCAGCGTGTGCCCTGGAGTCGTCAGCTCACGAAAAAGGAGGCGCAGCAGATTACGCTGGAACGTGTGTTCACTATCAACGACAACTGGAATCCGTCCTACGCAAAATAAATGGTTACAGAGAATCCATATATCAAGCAATTCCCCGATCTGATGGCGGGCAAAACGGTGCTTTACGTTCACGGCTTTGCCTCCAGCGGACAATCGGGTACCGTACGACGCCTACAAGAGGTACTGCCTGAGGCTCGCGTCATTGCGCCCGACCTACCCATACATCCCCATGAGGCACTGGCATTGTTACATGACGTTTGCCAGCAGGAAAAGCCTGACCTCATCGTCGGCACATCAATGGGAGGTATGTTTGCCGAGCAGCTGCGGGGCTACGACCGCATCTGCGTCAATCCCGCCCTCGACATTGCCGAAACGATGCGTGCTCACGGACTGACGGGTACGCAGCAGTTCCAGAATCCCCGTCAGGACGGTGTACAGGAGTTCTATGTTGACAAAGCCCTCGTCAAGGAATACCGCGAAGTGTCGGAACAGCGCTTCCAGAATATGACCGACGACGACCGCCAGCGCGTCTACGGACTCTTTGGCGACGAAGACGAGCTGGTGGATACCTACGACATGTTCCACGAACACTATCCACAGGCCCTTTATTTTCATGGCGAGCACCGCATGAACGACCGTTCGTTTATGCATTCCGTCCTGCCCGTCATCCGATGGATTGACGACCGCCAGCAACAGCGCGAGCGCCCTATTATATATATAGGTACAGAGACGATGATGGACAGCTACCGCAAACCCGTGTCGTCCGTTCAGAAGGCCGTTCGACAGCTCATCGAACGCTATCAGGTGCTCTTCGTGGCACCAGCGGAAGACACCGTCACAACGGAATCGTGGCTCACCGAGCATATCGGCGTACCTGCCTGGCGACACACCGTCTACACCTACCGTCGCGACCTGCTCTATGGCGATTATCTGATAGCCGCCCCTAAACAGGGAAGGTCGGAGGGGTCGTTGGCCACCGTGCTGGAATACGGCTCGGAAACGTTCAAGACGTGGGAAGATATCATCGAATACTTTTCGCGTCTGGGCGGACAATAATACTGGCGCTCAACGGCCCTTGAAAAAGAAATAGGGGAATCCCTAAGCGCTTTTGGGGATTATCCCCATTCAGATATCAAAAAGAGTGTGTACCTTTGCAACGTAAATCATTAACAATGTGACGCGTATGAAGAAGATGTTGTTTGTTTTAGCTGTCTCAACCATGCTGCTGAGCAGCTGTAGCACCTACACTGGACAGGGTGCTTACACAGGAGCAACGTTAGGCTCTATTCTGGGTTCCGCCATCGGAGGTATCTCGGGTGGTTGGCATGGTAGTCATGTTGGCGAGATTGTCGGTATGGCTGGCGGTGCAGCCGTAGGTGCAGCCATTGGTTCTGCTGCCGACAAAAAGGAGGCTGAGCGTTACGAGGACTATCGCCGTCAGCGCGAAGCCAACCGTTCTTCCCGTTACACAGATGATGAAGACTATAGCGGTGCTGATGATTCGGGCTTCGACGCCAACAACAGGGGCGACGACCGCATTGAGTTCGATGCTCCCGGTCCCCGCACCCAAGCACAATCGGATACGACCCGGCAAAGTGTAAAGGAAATACGGATTACTTCTTCTTCGCCTCAGAATGGTGGCCAGCAGAAGCCTTCCTTTTCGCTTCAGCCTCTTCAGCCATAAGTTGCCACAGAGGTTTCATATCTGTTGAACCCTCGTTGGTTTCCATCTCAAGCTCCGGAAGGTCAATGTCTTCATCAGGCGGCAGGAATGGTACGACGATGCTGCTGGCCTTCTGAACAGTCACTACTGCAACACCCTTTGAAATGATGTCGAGTTCCTTGGCAGCACGCCACGAGAGGTCGATGATGCGTCCGCGAACAAACGGTCCACGATCGGTAACACGTACCATCACACTCTTTCCGTTAGCAGGATTATACACCTTCAGCAACGTGCCGAAGGGATAATAGCGGTGGGCACACGTCAGACTGTCCTTATGCAGACGTTCGCCACTGGCCGTCTTGTGTCCATGGAACTTCAGGGCATAGAACGAGGCTTTACCCTGTTGCACGTCCTGAGCGTGCAACGGGGTAAAACCTATGGTCATCAGTGTTGCTACAAGAGCTATCTTAATCTTTAACATTACACTATGTTTAAGCATAGTGCAGAGACCTTGGCTTACGCCGAGCTCTACACTATTCCCTGTGCAAGCATAGCTTTGGCGACCTTCATGAAACCTGCCACGTTTGCACCCTTGACATAGTTCACGTAGTCACCTTCCTTGCCATACTTCACACACTGTTCATGGATGCCAGCCATGATCTGATGCAGGCGCATATCGACTTCTTCAGCCGTCCAGGCCATACGCATCGAGTTCTGCGTCATCTCCAAACCGCTGGTAGCCACGCCACCGGCATTCACAGCCTTACCGGGCGCAAACAACTGGTGGGCAGCCGTGAACTTGTTCACAGCCTCAGCCGTACAGCCCATATTCGACACCTCAGCAACACACAGCGGCTTCTGTGCCAATATCTTGTCTGCGTCGTCGCCGTTCAACTCGTTCTGCGTAGCACAGGGCAGATAGATGTCGGCCTTCTGCTCCCAAGGTTTCTTGCCGGCAAAGAACTTCGAACCGGGGAATTCCTCTTCGTACGGCTGGCAGACATCATTACCGCTGGCACGCAACTCCAGCATATACTCTATCTTTTCGTCGTCCAAGCCCTCGGGGTCATAGATGTAACCGTCAGGACCACTGATGGTAATCACCTTCGCACCTAGCTCGGTAGCCTTCTTCGCAGCACCCCACGCCACATTGCCGAAGCCCGACAGTGCAACGGTCTTGCCCTTGATGTCGAGACCGTGGGTCTCCATCATGTGGTGAACGAAATACAAAGCACCGTAACCCGTAGCCTCTGGACGCAGGATACTACCACCCCACTCTATGCCCTTACCGGTCAGCGTAGCACCGTGGAACTGCGACGTCAGACGCTTGTATTGTCCGAAGAGATAACCAATCTCGCGGGCACCCACGCCGATGTCACCAGCGGGCACATCCATATCCGGACCGATAATCTTATATAATTCCGTCATAAACGACTGACAGAACTTCATCACTTCATTGTCGCTCTTGCCGCGAATAGAGAAGTCCGAGCCGCCCTTGCCACCGCCCATCGGCAGTGTTGTCAGCGCATTCTTAAAGGTCTGTTCGAAACCGAGGAACTTCAGGATGCTCAGGTTCACCGACGGGTGGAAACGCAAACCGCCCTTATACGGACCGATAGCGCTGTTGAACTGCACGCGGTAACCGATGTTCACCTGTACCTCACCCTTGTCGTCCACCCAGGGAACACGGAATGTCGTGATGCGCTCGGGCTCAACGATGCGCTCGATGATCTTTGCCTTCTCAAATTCGGGATGCTGGTTATACACGTCCTTGATGGAATCCAACACTTCTCGCACTGCCTGCAGAAACTCCACTTCGCCGGGGTGTTTTTGCTCCAAGCCTTGCATGATTTTCTCTACGTTCATAGTAAAAGTCTTTAAGTTCTTTATTGAGTTTATTAGTTAGTGACTTGTCATATTGATAGTTTCACAACGCAAAAATAGGGAATTTCCTTCAAACGGCAAAGGAAATTCCCAATTATTTTTGTTTTTAAGTTACTTTTTGTTAATTTGAGGCTCTTTCTCACCTCAAACCTCTTACCTTTTACCTCTTAAATAAGGCGCAATGTGCCCATCAGATAAACCAGTCCGAAACCGAGAATCATCGAGATGATACCCATGACAATACCCAATACCGACATATCCTTCTGCTTCACGTAACCCGTAGCGAAAGCCAGCGCGTTCGGCGGTGTCGAAATCGGCAGAATCATAGCCGACGATGCTGCGATGGCGACACCGATGAGTACGGTCGGAGTACCGCCGATGGGATCGAGTTTGTCACCCATAGCACCACAGACTACTGCGAGGATAGGCATCAGCAGCGCTGCCGTTGCCGAGTTCGAGATGAAGTTCGACAGCAGGTAACAGATGAGTCCACCTATCAACAGGATGAGCAGCGGCGAGAATTCACCGAACGGAATGCTCTTTACGGCGTTGGCAGCCAGTCCCGAGGCGTTCAGTCCGTAACCCAGCGCGAAACCGCCTGCCACCATCCAGATGACACTCCAGTTTATCTGCTCCAGGTCACGCTTGGTGATGACTCCCGTCAGGGCAAATACCATAAACGGAATCATGGCGACGGTATAGGAATTGATGCCAGTCACACGATCCAGCAACCATAGTGCCACCGTGATGAAGAAGGTAATGATGACAATCCACGAGTGAGCGCCTTCCTTCATGCCGTCTTCGATTTTCAGTTCGACGGTCTTCTGGGTGAAGGGGAAGAACTTCAACAACAGGCGCCAGCTGATGAACAGCAGGACGATAACCAGCGGGAACATAAACATCATCCACTGACCGAAGCCCAGACCGAGGTTCAATCCCTCAGGGTCGTTCAGGTATTTCAGCGCAATGGTGTTCGGAGGCGTACCGATAGGTGTACCCATACCGCCGAGGTTGGCAGCAATGGGGATTGACATAGCCAGCGAGATGCGGCCCTTGCCCTCAGGCGGCAACTGGCGGAACACCGGCGTCAGGAACGTCAGCATCATAGCAGCTGTGGCGGTGTTCGACACGAACATCGAGAACAGTCCCGTAATCAGCAGGAATCCCAGCAACACCATCTCACTCCGCGTGCCGAAAGGCTTCAGCAACACCTTTGCCAACTGCGCGTCCAGTCCGGTCTTCGTGGCGGCGATGGCCAACACGAAACCGCCGATGAACAGCATGATGACAGGGTCTGCAAACGTCGCCATCACTCCTTTATACGACAACAGCGGACCCACCTTATCCTCAACGACCATCGGCGCGATACCGCTGTCCGTACAGAACAAAAGCATCAGCACGATGATAGATACCGACGTAGCCCACGACGACACGACCGACATGATCCACATCAGCGTGGCGAAGGCGAAAATGGCGATGATGCGTTGTTGGATGACCGTCAGTCCGTCAATGCCGAACCATTCAGTCGGTGCATTCCACAACAGCAGCGTAACGATAGCGACAATAATGGCCTGCGAGGTCTTCTTGAAGGCTCCACTTGGATGAAAGCGGCGCCCCATTCGCATTTGATGGTAAGCTTCTACAAGCTCATAACCTTTGTAAATATGAAACATACTACCTTATATAAATAATTGATGAATAATTAGTCATTCCTGTCCACGCTGAAAATTCAACGGCGTCATCCCCGTATGCTGGCGGAACACCTCGTGGAAATATTTACGATCGTTGAAACCGCAGTGGTCGGCAACGGTCTCTATCGACCAGTCGGGATGGTCTTTCAACACACGCTGGGCCTCTTCTATGCGCAACGACGCCACCAGTTCGGCCAGTTTGCCGTATTCCGACTGACGCAGCCACTCCTGTAATTGTCGCTGAGCTACTCCCATCTGTCGTGCCACGATGCCTAGCGTCAAATTATGCTCCCGGTAAGCCGCGCTCTTCTTCCAGCACTCTACGGCTTCGGTGATGGCTGGATCATAGGGATGGTTCTGCGTGATCTCTAAACTCCCCTCGCCCTTTGGAGAGGGGCTGGGGGTGAGGCTTTCTGCCGCCTCCACGCGCTGATGGTCCTCACTGATACCGTAGCTGTAGAGACTGATGGTGCTATAGGCAATACAGAAGAAATAGACGATGGAAAACACCACCAGCGGCGACCCCTCAAGGAAGATGACCACCGGCACGAAGAATGCCAGCACAGCCATCGTCTTCATGCTCCAACCCATCCATCCGAACAGGTCGCGGCGCTCGCGGTCGTAATATTCATCGACGGCCAGCTCCAGTCGTTTATAAGCCACATACTGATGTTTAAACAGGAAACTCTGCATCAGCACATACAGCACACTACAGACGTATTCTGCCATGCGCAGTTTCGGCGAATCCTCGGCAATGTGCACACCGTCGAGCAGCGCAGCACCTATTAAGATGACTACCGACACGCCACAGATGACGCTTGGCACCAGCCATTCCCGCCTTGTGACGCTTCCCTGCCGCTGAACGTAGAGGATAGCCATACTGCATAGCAACGACGCAGGAGTGAAGAACAGTAGGTTCAGCAATACTCCCTGCGTCACACCCATCTGTCGGAAACCGAACGTATGTTGCAGCAGAAACTGCACGGCGATGAGACCCGTTCCTGCAGCCATCATCCACCGCGCCCGACCGAAGCTGTTACCGTATTTCGAGCGATGAGGCACACACAGCGCCAGCATCACCGCCAGCACCATCATCGTCAGCATTCCGCTAATCTGCATCTCACCTAACGTAATCATCGCTCTCTCGAATTTCTCCGCAAAGGTACAAAAAATACACGAATTATGCACAAACGGAAGGCAAAATTGTCAGAAAAACGCGATTTTCTGACACCTATACCCCGTTTTTCTGACACCTAACGCGTTTTTTGGACACCTTGTTTCGATTCTTTTTCGTAACTTCGCGGCCAGAAAATAAATAAAACCATAGTATTATGACCAACTTAATCAACGACTTCCTGTCACAACCCTTGTGGCTTTCCATTCCACTCGTCATGGTTTACTTGGCTTTGCTAGCCTACTTCGTTTACATCCTTTGGCACTACCGCCGCAACACCCTCTCGGCAGTGCTGCTAACGGCAGCGCTGCTCGTGGGGCAAAAGGCCGCAGCCGACAGTGACATCAGCTACGGCGGAAAGACCTACACCATCTTCGACACTGAGGGCTACTACACCGCCACTGACGGCAGCGCGACCCCGACGGTCTACACCTACGATTACCTCGTGGACAACGTCATTGTTCCAGATCTGTATGGCCTGCCTTACACGTACACCTACTGGATGACGGAGGACGAGAACGGCTTCGAGACGAAGTCTATCGAGTTCTACGCTGCCAATCCTATCGTGCCTAAGGGCTACCGCCTGCGCACCGCCTGCAATACGAAAGACCATCCGAACCGCCGCCCGAAGTCGTGGACACTGAAAGGCAAGAAGCACGCGGGCGACGCGGACTGGACCGTCCTCGCCACCGTGAGCGGCGATACGCATCTGCCCGCAGATAATGAGAAATCCTACGACTACTGGCTCACCAGCAACGCCGATCCCTACCAATATTTCCGCTTCGAGATAACCGCCATTAAGGGCTCCGAAGAGATTCAGGTCTCGCCGAAATACAGCTACACCCGCTACAGGATGGAATTGTCCCAATTGCAAATCATCGGCAACAACTACAGCGCCAACACCGATCTGGACTACGCCACCACTACTACGCATACGACGAAGGCAACGACATCCCTATCGACATCACCGTAAAGGACATGGGTGGTAACACGCTGACGAAGGACACCCACTACACCGTCAGCTACACGTACGACGGGAATTCCGTCACCACTGTGAACGCCACCGGCACCTACACGCTGACCATCACGGGCACTGGTTCATACACCGGCCAGCAGACCGCCAGCTTTAAGGTTTACCAAGCCCTCGCGGGCAACGGCACGGAGACGGACCCTTACATCATCGCCGATGCCAACGATTGGTATGTCTTCGGAAAATATATCTATGAAAACTGGAACAATACGGAAGGCAAGTATTACAAGCTTGCTGATGACTTCGACAACAGCAACGAACCTATCACCGAGATGATTGCCACAACGAAGAAGGATGCAAATGATCCAACTAAGCTGATCCGGACGCCCTTCTGCGGAACGCTCGACGGCAACGGCCGAACGCTTCACATCTACCTCAAAGCCGATAGTGAAGACGGCTGTGCGCCCTTCCGCTACCTCGAGGGTGCCACCATCAAGAACCTGACCGTTGCCGGCAGCGTTGCCACCTCGTCGAAATTCGGTGCCAGCATTGCCGTTAACAATCTGAATCACGTAGGTTATATCAACGGCACTGAAATCATCGACTGCTACAGCAGCGTCACCATCACCAGCAGCATCAATGGCGACGGCACCAACGGCGGTTTCGTAGCCGTAAACCAAACCGACGGCAAGCTTGCCTTTATCCGCTGCGCTTTCCTCGGCAGGATGCTCGGCAATACAGCCGACAGCAACGGCGGCTTCGTGGGCTGGAACGACAACGGCTCCAACCTCATCTTCATCCAATGCGTCTTCGACCCCGTATGGGTATCCATGAGCAACACCGGCAGTAAGACTTTCAGCCGCTACAACACGAACGCACCCAGTTTAGACCTTCAGTCCTACTTCACTTACACCGGATGGGGAAAGGATCAAGGCACCCAGGCTGTCGCCTTGACAACGGCGCCCGCCAACCTCGGCAACGTGGTTTCAAAAGAAGGCACAATGACGCTCTATGAGAACGCTCTGCTGTGCGGCGGCAAATACTACGTCACCAATCTCAGTCTCTACGACAACGCCTCTAACGCCACCCTACTCCGCGATACCGACGGCAAGCAACTCAACGTCACCCTCTCCGGTCGCACCCTCTTCAAGGACGGCAACTGGAATACCCTCTGCCTGCCTTTCGATCTCAGCTCAGCTGAAATCGGTGACAATCTCGGCACTAACTCAGACGGTATACAACTGATGGAACTCGACATCCAAGGCACCTACGACGCTAACGGCAACGACGATGTAAATGGTTCTTATAAGACCGGCTTCGACCCCGCCACCGGCACTCTCAGTCTCTACTTCAAGGATGCTACGGAAATCAAGGCCGGCACACCTTATATTATTAAGTGGCCCAAGCCCAGCGGCTACGACGACCATGAGAGCGACTACGACATCAGCAACCGTGAGTTCCAGGACGTCATCATCAACAACAGCGACGAAACCCTCATCCGCCAGACTGTGGAAAGTGAAGACGAGCACGTACAGTTCATCGGCACCTTCAGCCCCGTGACGCTCGATGGTGGCGACAAGAGCAACCTCTTCCTCGGCGCCGACAACACCCTCCACTGGCCCAGTGCCGACAGGAGCATCGGCTCCTTCCGCGCCTACTTCCACGTGGACGGCGGAAGCGTCAGCGCCATCAAGCTCTACTTCGGCGACAACGAGAACGAAACAACAGGAGTCGTTTCAATTGACAATTCACAATTGACAATTGACAATTGGGCTGGCGCGTGGTACGACTTGCAGGGTCGCCGCGTAGCTAACGGCCAAAAGCCAAAAGCTAAAGGCATATACATTTATAAAGGTAAAAAAATAGCATTATGAAAAAGCAATATTTAAAACCCACCATGAACGTGGTTAAACTCCAGCACCAGTGCCAGATACTCACTGGCAGCGTCCAAAACCTCAATACAAACCTCGGCGCCGACGGCCTCATTTTGGGTGAAGCCAGCGACGAAGACGCTCGATAATCACCAACCCTAACGATAACAATAACATAAATATAAGAACGATGAAACGAGCGAAACAAAAGTACGAGAAACCCGCCATGCAGGTCTATGAGTTGCAGGGACGGACGAAGCTCCTGGCAGGGAGCGGAGAGTCGGAGGACTATAACCGTAACATGCCGCAAGACTGGTAACAAACCCTTAACGAATATGATTATGACAAGGATAAAACAATACTTGACGATAGCGGCTCTCGCAATGGTGGGCACCATGATGACGGGCTGCGCAAACGACGACGACACCATCGAGGTCCCGCAGACGGAGAACCCCAACAAGACGGTGACGGTGACCATGACCACAACCCTCAGCCGCGAGGGCGACGACGGTGCTACCACGCGCGCCCTGGATGCTGCAGGGCACAAGACCTTCGCCGCGGACGACCAGATAGCGGTCATCTACAAGAATACCAGCAACCAGACCGTAAAAGCAGTAAGTAGCGCGCTCCAAGATAACGGCGATATAACCAACTCCGGCAAGAAGGCCGCCTTTACCGTGACGCTGACCGACCCCGCGCCCGACGGAGCTGTACGTTATATCTATCCCGCTGCAATGGCAAAGGAATCGGTGGCAACGAGTGCAGACGTCAATAGCGACGATGCCACCGTTGACTTCACTAATCTTGAAGCTCAGGATGGTACGCTGGCCACCCTCGCCACCAACTACGATCTGGCGGTCTATGACGGCACGCTCACTAGCGACGCGGCACTGCCCTCCGGTATAACGCTCTCCAACCAGCTGGCCATCCTGGAACTGACAGTGAAGAACGCCTCGGGCACCCCTGTGAACAGTAGCGTGACGAAGCTGAGCGTCTTCGACGGCACGAACGTGTACAAAATCAGCCGCACGACCGGCAATGAACCCATCTATGTAGCCCTACGGCCTATTACCAGCGATAAGACCATCCACTTTTGCGCTACCAACGGCACAACGAACTACCGCAAGTCTGTGACGGGCAAGACCCTCGAGAGGAACAACATCTATCCCGTAAACCTCTCAACCACGGAGACCACCGGCACGGCACTGGAGTTCTTGACCGCCAACTACACGGCGCAAGACGGCGATATACTCTCGGGCATCCTGCTGGGGAAATACTATATTACCACCGCCCAGACCACCACTGACGCTGCCGCCATCACAGTGACGCTCGACGGCGTGGATATCAACCATAACTACACCGTCACCAGTACCGGCAAGCCCGGCATCTACTGCCAGGGTAACACCAACCTCGTGCTGGCCGCCGGCTCAGTAAACCACGTGACGGCATGCACCACCAAATATGCGGCGGGCATCGCCATCAAGAGCAGCAGGACGCTCACCATCAGCGGCTCCGGCTCGCTCACCGCCACCGGCAAAGGCCGCGACAACGGCTATGGCGGTGCGGGCATCGGCGGCAGTCATAATGACAATGCCGGCAACGTGGTGATTACAGGCGGCACCATCACAGCCACGGGCGGCTATGGCGCCGCAGGCATCGGCTGTGGCGGCAACAACAATACTCATCTTCTCACCTGCGGCAACATCAGCATCAGTGGCGGCACCATCACGGCAACGGGAGGCATCGGGGGTGCTGGCATCGGCAGCGGCATGATTTGGCCAGACAACGGTGATGGGGATAATAAATGCGGCAACATCACCATCACCGGCGGCACCATCACGGCTACGGGCGGCTCCTCCGGTGCTGGCATCGGGGGCGGTTACTCCGCAGGATCTGAAAAAAAAGGCCACGTCATATGCGGAACGATTACCATCACTTCCGGCGTCACCCGTGTGACAGCCACGAAAGGCAGCGGCAGCTTCAACAGCATCGGCGAGGGAAAAGCAGGATCTGGCGGCACACAAAATTGTGGCACGATAACCATCGGCGGGACGGTGTATTGGGAAGGCTCTTCTTACCAGAATGGCGGCGACACCTATCTCACGACGAGCCCGCTCACCTATCCTCAGCAGTAATCCTACCTCGTACGAATACAAGAACGGCGGCGAACTTATCCTTGACCCATCTCCCTGCAATTATGCGCCCGGAGCACTCAAGTCGCTAAGCGACGGCGTGACGACCGATGACATCGGCCGGGTGATTGCAGCCGACGGCAAGATTTACGCAACGGCCGGTCGTTGGGAAGTGCTCCTTTATCGGACAATCCAAATTCTTAGCAGCGGGTCGGAGACAGAGTATGATTTATGCTGTTCGGTAATAAGGTCTAAATCCAACAGTCGTTTTGTTGCTGATTGTACGGCACTGGCTGACTTGAGATGGTGCCGTTTTACAAAATCGGAGGAAGTGATGCGCGACACATATTTGTCGGCGGCGATGGCATATAGCACTTCTTTCTGCTGCTCTGTCACATAAGCAAGCAGCTCTTGCAGACGCTTTGCGTTTTGCTGTATCAGTTGTTCTGCCGCATACTGCATGGCAGTCGTGTCGCATGTTTCACCAGTTTGAGTATCGGCATAGCAGTCGTGCAAGAGTTTATGAACATACATGGTAGTGCCGTCGAACGTTTGATAAGCCCATGCAACGGCTTCAGGCTCAATACTCTTTTCAGCCAACAGAAATTGTTTGACGGCAAAAGCCGTGTATATCTGTAAGTCAATACTATCCAGTTGCAAAAGCGTTGCGCTCTGAAAGAAAGGACGTTTATCGAAGAAGAAAATCTCGTTCATCAGACGTCGCTCTGAACCAGCAAAAACAAAGTGGGTGTTAACCAGTTTCTGAATACACCCTCTCAGCAGAGCCTCTATATTTTTTTCCTGGTATTTGGTGATTTGCTGAAATTCATCGATGGCAACGATGCACGGTTTGTCAGCCTTCTCAAGATAGCTGAAGATTTCGTCGAGTGTGTATTCTGGCATGTTGATTTGTCCTAACTTGATATCGAAAGTCGGCATATATGTTGTAGGGTCAATACCGAAACTGCCACTAAGGGAGCGTAGCGTTGTTACGAAGAGTTTCGCAAGTTTCTCGCTACGCTTGGCAACGGTGTTGAAAACGGCAGCACCTAACTCCTTGACAAATTCCTGAAATGAGGTCGTGTGGAGTATATCAATAGATACAGTAATGAAGTTGTCATGTATTTCTGGCTGGTTGAAGCAATGGTAAATCAACCCCGTCTTTCCCACTCGACGCGGAGATATCAGCACAACATTCTCCTGATTCTTGAAACTTTTTATTAATGATGCCGATTCTGTCTGACGGTCACAGAAGTACTCGTCAGGAATAGCCGGGCTAAGTACGAAAGGATTAGTTTTCATTGTCAGAATAATTTAAAATGCCTGTTTACGCTGCAAAGATAATCATAATATTTAAATTATGCAAATAAAATTATGCTAAAAGAATAATTTTGATAGCATATTACACACGTTTAACACTATTTAAACGTGTAAGGTGACACTCTTTTGCAAATTCTTCATAACTTTGCAGTCTATAAACGTTAATTATTAAATAACAACAACGACACATTAATTTATGGAAAGAAGATTTACTAAACATGTTTTTATGACTGCATGGCGGCGCATGAGTCGAAATTAATGGTATTTGGTACGAACTCAATCAGGCTAGTAACACCGCGACAGTCATTAACAAAGAAGGCGGGTATTCCGGTATCATTAACATCCCTCAATACGTCATTTATCAAGAATACCCCCCTTTTATCGTGACGAGCATCGGCGATAATGCCTTCTCTGGCTGCCTGAACTTGGCATTCGTCAACATCCCTGCCAGCGTGATATTCATCGGGGATGGTGCCTTCAATGGCTGCCCGAACCTGACGGACATCAATGTGGATCCTGAAAATTCATACTACTCAAGCCCATTTGGCGGCGTGCTGTTCAATAAAGAAGGGACGGTCCTCGTCAGATATCCCGCAGGAAAAACAACTGAAGATGGCTACTATCTCATCCCCGATAACGTGACAGTAGGGCCCAATGCCTTCGAGGGGGTGACATATCCCATCTACTATACCAATGCCAATGGGGACATTAGCGGGGAACAATTCAAACACCTTGGCCGCATCGATTACGACCCTAACAAGGTTTATGTCAGCGGCTCGGTTGTCAATGTGGAGGGTATAGATTTCTACCCAGAGGGCACGGAAATCACCCTGGCTCCAGTAGGGGACAATATTTTCAGTTCTGTTCCTACTGTATTTAATGTATCTGATCCAGAAGGTTTGGTGGCTGTCGATGTTCAAACCTATACCTTCACCATGCCTGCATACGACGTGAATGTCCTAGTCGATTTAACACCTACCAGGGGCACCTTCGGCGAAAACGATGCCCTGGATTGGGCTATGAGCGACGAGAACCAAGACGGCACCCTTGAGAAGTTGACTATCAGCGGCACCGGTGACATGGATGGTTGTCCTTGGGAGCCTCTCAAGAGCGGTATCACCACAGTTGTTATCGGCGATGGCGTGACGAGCATCAGCAATAGTGCCTTCTATGGCTGCCCGAACTTGACATCCGTCAGCATCCCCGCCAGCGTGACGAGCATCGGCGAGTGTGCCTTCGAGGGTTGCGCCAGCCTTACCACCGTCAGCATCCCCGCCAGCGTGACGAGCATCGGCGAGTCTGCCTTCGAGGGCTGCACCAGCCTTACCACCGTCAGCATCCCTGCCAGCGTGACGAGCGTAGGATCATATGCTTTTGAAAATACGCCATGGCTTGATGACCAGCCGGATGGCGTTGTCTATGTTGGTAAAGTGGCCTATCAGTGGATAGATAAATACAACAACTTTACCAGCATCGTCATCGCCGACGGTACCGTATCCATTTCACCGTGGGCCTTCGCTGGCGCCCAAATAACATCCGTCAGCATCCCTGCCAGCGTGACGAGTATCGGCGATTATGCCTTCAATGCCTGCCCGAACTTGACATCCGTCATCATCCCTGCCAGCGTGACGAGCATCGGCAATTATGCCTTTCAGAGTTGCACTAAGCTCGAATATGTCTATGTGCTTCCTACCACACCGCCGACAATTGGTTACGATCCATTCAATGCCTGCAACGCCCTCACTGCTATTGTGGTGCCGGCTGCTGCGTATGACACCTATTATAATGACAATGTAACAGGCTGGAATTCATACCAATTACAGCTGAAGAAAAATATCGCTAACTGCACTGCTACCGTGCCTGACCAGACGCTGGGCAGATTCAACCCTGCCACAAACTCATACTATAAAACAAACAAAATCAGTTATTTGTTTGGTGATTTGACTGCGTTCATCGGTGAGGAAGTGATAGACGGAGAAACAAAGCTGACACTGGGCACAGACTATGAGTTCGGAACAATTT
>ONKX01000129.1 GCA_900318555.1 uncultured Prevotellaceae bacterium
CTATCGCCGGCTGTTTATCAACTTAGGTAAGCGCGATGGCTTCTATCCTGGTGAGCTGATGCAGACGCTGAACCGTTTTGTAGGTGGTCGTCAGGAGGTGGGGCATATCGACTTGCTGGATACTATCTCTTATTTTGAGGTGCCTGAAAAGGATGCCAAGAAGGTGATGATCCAACTGACAGGTATCAGACATAAGGGTAGAACCGTGCGCTGCAATGATGCGGATGAGGGTGGAAAACCATCTGAAGGCAGATCAGCAAAGTCAGCATCCAAGCCCAATCACCAGAAAAAGGACGATTGGCGCTCATTGATGCACTCGGAAGAGGCTCGCTCGAAGGGCAAGAAGAAATCATCGAAGGAACTACGAGGTGACGAGCCTGATTTCAGCGAAGAAGGTTGGGCGATGCGCAAGCCTCGCAAAAAGAAGAACAGATGATTTATTAGGCACGGATTAACACGGCTTAAATATAATTTAAGACACGGCTATTCCAGTTATTGGTAAGCCGTGTCTTTCTTTAAGAAAGCCGTGTTAATCCGTGCCTAACATTAATAAGGTGAGATATTGTTCAGTTCACCAATCTTACCTTCCACGACGGGTGTCGTCATCAGTTTCTGGAAATCCTCGAGGGTGATGTGCGTCTTAGGCACGAAATCCTCAGAGGTCATGTACGATAGCACACTACGATAGAAGGCCCGACCTTCGGGGTAGGCGGTGGCTTTCTCAAGGTCTGCCATCGAGACGAGCAACTTGCCCTTGCCAACGGCAAATTCAAAGATGAGACCGAGCTTGTGGTTGCGCTCGATATTGTCGATTACCTGTACGATAGGGCGATAGTCCTTACCAGTGTTGTCGAGCATCATCGGATGGCTGGCCTTGATCACGGGGAACCACTGCCAGTTGGTGTGCATCTCTGTGGGGAATCCCTTGAAAATGGGGTGCTTCGGATCTGTCAGGATGCCTAGGGTACCTGGCGAAACGGTCTTCTTGTTGTTCTCCGAGATGGTCTTGAACATACGGTAGTTCCAATAGTCCGTCTGGAAAAGACCACCTACACAGAGGTTCGTGGAGTCTGGCATCAGCAGTACGCGCTTGCCGTCTTCCAACTGTTTGGCGATGTAGTCTGTCAGTTCATTGGTAACGATGACCTGACTCTCCAACTTACTCAAGTCGCTCCAAGCTGGATAAACCCAGAGGTCGTATGTGTTGTGATAGGGCACACCATAAAACTCTGTACCTTCGATGGTGAGACAGAGCTGCAACTGTGTCGGCTTGTCGAAGCTCTTGAGATCGATCTTCAGTTCTCCTGCGGTGAAGAGTCCTTCGGTAAGTTCTCCTGCGGTGAAGAGTCCTTCGGTAGCGGGTAGTTTCATCTCACCACTCATAGGGACAGGTTGGCTGTGAGATTCTGCCTGCGGAGCATGCAGTTCCCAACGAAGCGTCTTACCGTTGAGCGACGCGCCGCTATAGTTGGCTACCTGAATCCAAGCGTGGATCCCATCCTCGTTGGTGAAACAGAAACGGTCTGCCACCAGCAATGGCACTACTGGGGCGCACCACTCGCGCCATTCACGCTCTGTGCACAGTCCCTTTGGATCCATGAAGGCATCGAGAATGCCAACGTAGGCTGAGCCCTGTCCTGGATAGTCCTGAAGGTCGAGCAGTTGGAAACCTGCCATATTCTTGGTGCGCAGGTCCATCTCGATGTCTTGTTTGTAGAGCTGCAACGACCAGGCACCACTGGCCTGATGGAAGTCTTTGGCCTGATCCAACATGCCGGCTTTCTCAAGGCGTGAGCGGAACACCTCCATATTATAAGGATAGAGCACGCCCTTATATTTCGCGATTTCATCGAAGTCGGGGTAGGTCTGGAACTGAGCTGTCTCATGCGAGATGACGGGTACGGCCTTCGTCCATGCCTCTCCCTCTGGGAATGCCAGTTTACAACCTTCCTCGAAGTTCATCATCGTGTTGGGGTAGAAATGGTTGATCATACCGCCATCGGCTGCATCGGCAAACGAGAAAGAGCCGCGGGTGTGGGTGTTGTAGTTTCCCCAGCCCTCACCGCCTACACGACAGGTCGTAAAGTAGTCCATGCCTTTCTTCACACCCTGGTAGCCGAGGTAGTAGTTGCTGCCGAAAGTAAAGACCTTATCAGGTGCAATCTTGCGGAAATCCTCGATGAATTCGGCCATTTTACTGATGCTGCCCCAGAGTTCATTGCCAAGAGCGAACATCCGGAA
>ONKX01000032.1 GCA_900318555.1 uncultured Prevotellaceae bacterium
TATGAAGAACAAGCGATTTTGGGATGTGCTGTTGAAGGTGATAGTAGCAGCCATCACGGCGGCCGCCACGGCCCTGGGAACCACGTCATGTATGGGATTGGGACCACTCTCGCTTTAACGAGCGACTAAACTGAAAATCCACGTCAATGCATGGCGTGGATTTGTTTACGCAATGGCAACATTTTCGTATTTTAGGGATTTCCCCCGACGAGTTTAGGGGAAATCCTTTTCGTATGCTCATATTTCTTCATAATTTTGCCGTCGAAAACAAGCGAGAACAGATAACTTGAATGTTGAACTCTTAAAATAATAAGAATTATGAAGAAGATAATGATGACCCTGGTAGCAATGCTGACGATAGCAGCAACGGGCAAGGCTATGAGCTACGAGCAGGCAAGGAACGAGGCCCTGTTCCTGACGGACAAGATGGCCTACGAGCTGAACCTGACTGACGAACAGTACGAGGCCGCTTACGAAATCAACCTCGACTACCTGATGGGTGTGACCAGTTACGACGACGTGTACAGCACCTACTGGGAGCGCCGCAACCTGGATATGAGCTATATCCTGTTTGACTGGCAGTGGCAGGCGTTCTGCGCAGCCACCTACTTCTACCGCCCACTGTATTGGGACGGAGGCTACTGGCACTTCGCCATCTATGCACGCTATCCCCACCGCGACTACTTCTACTTCGGACGTCCGGTATTCTATGCCAGCTATCGTGGCGGTCACGCCTGGCACGTTCATGGCGGACACGGCTACTACTACAGCCATCGCGACCACTACCGTCCTGCAGGACGCAGCCATTTCGGCATGTTAGACCGTTGGAATCGCGGTGACTATCGCGGCCACCATTCCAATGGACAGCGCCACTCATCGACCCGCACAACGGCAGGCGACCGTCGCTTCGGACATATGGATAATGGTAATCGCGGCAACCGCCCCAGTGGCAATCGTGACTATCGCGGAGACGACCGTCGTCCGAGCACCGGCAATCGTCCGAGCGGCAGCGGTAACAACGGCCGTTCCTTCGGCCACAGCGGAAGCGGAAGTAGCAGCAGCAGTAGCAGCAGCCGTCCCAGCATGAGCCACAGCAGGACTACCTACAACCGTCCTAGCAGTAGCAGTAGCGAGCGTGCTACCACCATGCAGCGTCCGTCGTCATCCGACAGCCGTCCTAGCAGTAGCAATAGCGGTTCGTTCAGCAGCAGCCGTGCCACCCGCAGCAGTGGTTCGTTCAGCAGCGGCAGCAGCACACGCAGCAGTGGTTCGTTCAGCAGCGGCAGCAGCACACGCAGCAGTGGTTCATTCAGCGGAAGCCACAGCAGCGGCAGCCGTAGCGGAGGTTCCTTCAGCGGAGGCAGTCATTCCAGCGGCGGTGGCAGTCATGGCGGCAGTCACAGCAGCGGAGGCCGCTCGTTCGGCGGACGTCGTTAACACCCGCACCTCGGCATTCATCATGCGCTGCACCTCCCGCATCGAACACTGCGCATAGACGGCCAGAATAGCTTTATTGATAATTCCGTGACCAACGGCCACCACCCGCTTTCCAGGGTAGGTGGCCGTTATATGTAAGAGTAGCTGACGGGCACGCGTCAGCAGTGCTTCCTCGTTTTCAATATCGTCGGGCCACACCTCGCCACGCAGCTCAGGGATGTAGCGGCCTGTAAAGCCGCCCCAGTCGCGCTCGCGCAGCAACGGCGTGGTCACCACGGGTAAACGGTGGGGGGCAGCGATAATCTCTGCCGTCTGTATGGCTCGCCGCAGGTCGCTGGCAATGATGACATCAACGGGGTCCGTAGCCAACCGTTCGGCTACCTGCCGAGCCTGTTCCCTACCCCGCTCGTTCAACTCACCCTGCGTCTGGCCCTGCATGATCTGACGGGCGTTGTCCACCGTCTCACCGTGCCGCACCAGCAGGATGGTCGTCTCCTTCGCAGCGTCCATCGGGTCAGCCAATGGTGATGGTGTATTTCGACATGAACGATGCTCCTGGCAGCAGGTGGTTCATCAGCGGCTTGTCCTTGAACTCACCCTTCCAGCCACGTGGGTCGCCCAGACCGTACCAAGGTTCGATACACACAAAGGGTGCGTGCTTGTCGTACGGACTCCAGAAGGCGATTACCGGCGTCTTGTAGTCCACCGTCACGGCAGGTTCGCCATTGGTGTCCATTAGCATCGCACGGTGGGTCTGACACTTGTGAATCTTCACCGAGTCGTTGCGGAAGAAGTCGTTGGTAAGTTCCATGATACCCATGTCGGCCTCCAGCGCCACCTCCACCATATCGTTAGAGCCGTCGGCATAGCTGCGCAAGGAATCCATCGGTTCCTCGTTGTCGAGCTTGATCATGCCTTCCATCTTGCCGCTGGGCAGGTTGAATGCCGGATGACCGCCAATCTGGAAGTGTATCTCGCGGTTGTCGGTGTTCTCCACGTGCCAGATGACATGTACGCGGTTGCCTTCCAGCCGGTAGGTGATGGCCAGATTGAAACAGAAGGGATACACCTTCAGCGTCTCCTCCGACTCGTGTAATGCCATCGTCACCTTATCCTCCGTCTGGCTGACGACGGTGAATTCCGTGTCGCGCGCAAAGCCGTGACGCGGCAGGTGGTATTCCTTGCCGTCAACGACATACGTATCATTGTTTACACTACACACGATGGGAAACAGTATCGGTGAATGTCTCGGCCATTCAGCCCCTGCCTGCCACATATACTCTCTGCCTTTGCAGTCTTTCACACTCTGGAGCTCGGCTCCTTTCTCGGCAACCTTGACGGTCAGCTCGTCGTTCTTCAGTTCTACCATATTTTCCTATTAGTTTTTAAGTATCGTCTGCAAAGGTAATACAAATCTGACGAAAAACCAAATATATTTGCGCCCTCTAAACAAAAAAATGCACGAAAAGAGAGAATTTTCAATTTTTATTCGTATATTTGCAGCGGTAAAATGCTAAAACTATACATCATATGAACGTAAACGAGAAATTTGTCATTACAGTTAACCGTGAACTCGGTAGTGGCGGACGTACAGTCGGCCGGAAGCTGGCAGAGAAGTTAGGTGTGGAATACTACGACAAGGCGCTCATCAAGGGCCTGCAGGAAAAGTACCACCTCAGTGTAGAGGCAATTGAAAAGCTGAAAGGCCAGGAACAAGGCTGGTGGGCTGATTTCAAACGTAAGATGACGGACTCCTTCGTATATTCCAACTATTACATTCCAAAGCCAGGCGACGAGCCGGAACTGCTGGAAACCGACGAGGTGTTCAAGACGGAAACAGAGATCCTGAAAGGCATTGCCGCAGATGAATCATGTGTTGTGGCCGGCCGTAGCGGTTTCTACGTGTTCCGCGATCACCCCAATCACATGAGCATCCTCATCCAAGCCTCCATGGACTTCCGCGTAGAGCGCGTCTCGCGCAAGCAGGGGATGTCGCCTGAGGAAGCCCGCAAGGTCATTGACAACGTGGACAAGATGCGTGAGAACTATGTGAACAGGTACACGAAATCTTCACGCTACGACACCCGCAACTACGATCTTGTCATCTCGGCAGACGGAAAGACTGAGGACGAGATTGTTGAGTTCATCCTGCAGTATATGGGCAAATAGCACTGATTGCTTACGAATAAGTAAGGGACGGTTCAACGACCGTCCCTTACTTTATTTGTTTTCGTTCATATATTCACGTGGCGACATGCCGTAGAATTTCTTGAAGATAGTAGAGAACGAGGCGGCATTATTGAACCCGCAGGCGTACATCACTTCAGTAATATTCATGTTGTGAGAAGCCAATAGGTGGGCGGCCTGCTTGAGGCGAATATTACGAATGAAGTCGTGGGGTGTCTGACCGGTGAGTTCCTTCATCTTACGATGCAGGTGGACACGGCTGATGCCGACTTCCTCGGCAATGCTATCGACGCTGAGGTCGCTATTGCCAATGTTGCGGTTGATGACCTTCATAACGCGGTCAAGGAGCTGCTCATCGGGCGACTTCATCTTCACATCCTCGACTTGTTCCTCCAATTGATCGTTGCGACCATACTTTAAGCGCAGCATCTGATGGCTATGGATGAGATTAATGATGGTGCGTCGCAGAATGTCCATATTGAAGGGTTTCATGATGTAGGCGTCGGCTCCCATCTCGAGACCTTCCAACTGGTCCTCATCACGGCTCTTGGCAGTGAGCAAGATGACGGGGATGTGGTTGGTAGCGGGATTGCCCTTGATTTTCTGACACATGGTGGTGCCGTCCATCTCGGGCATCATGATATCTGAGATGACGAGGTCGGGCAAAGTCTTCAACACAGTAGTAAGACCGGCCTTACCGTTCTCGCAAGTGGTTATATCATAGTCCGGCGACAGTTCAGTCTGGAGGAATTCAAGGATTTCCGAGTCGTCCTCGACGAGTACAATATGGTGGCGGCGGCTGGCCTTGGGCAACTCAGCAGCGACCTCGGGGGCGCTGTCAGCGGTTTCTGTTTCTTCGATGAGGGTAGCAGGCTCAGTGGCTACGGGCGGAACGTCTTCGTCGATGATTTCCTCGGGTTTGAGGTGGGCATAGCCCAGCGGTATGGTGACGATGAACTCAGCGCCTTTTTGACCATCGTTGTTCCGGGCTATGATGGTGCCGTGGTGAAGTTCGACGAGCGAGCGTGTCAGGTCGAGCCCAATACCCGTACCAGTATTGCGGTCGTTGGCATGAGTGGGCGTCTGATAGAAGCGTTCGAAGATGCGCTCGAGCTTGTCGGCAGGGATGCCCTCACCGGTATCGCGAATTCCAATGCGGACATTCTGCTGGTCATGGGTCAGCGCGATATTTACCTGTCCGCCAGCAGGTGTGAACTTGAAGGCATTGGAGAGGAGGTTGACGATGACCTTGTCGAAATTGTCGCGGTCAATCCATACGGGCAGCTCATCGGTATCATGGTCGAAGGTGAGCTGGATATTCTTTGCCTTAGCCTGTTGCGAGAAGAGGGTGTAGATGTCACCCACAAAGGATACGAGTTCAGTCTCACACATGTGCATCTGCATCTGACCTTTGTCAATCTTACGCAGGTCCATCATCTGGTTGATAAGTCCGAGAATACGTTCGGCATTACGGCGGATGGTCTCATAGACGCTGCGGCGATGGACGTCATCATCCTGCTTGATGAGCGACATCAGGGGCGTAACGATCAGCGTCATAGGCGTGCGAATCTCGTGCGAGATATTCATGAAGAACTTCAACTTGGCATCGGCCATTTCCTCAGCATGGATGTGCTCTTGCAAGCGCAAGCGAACCTGTTCCTTGCGGTGACGCTGGTAGCGGTAGCGCAGGAAGAGGATGACGAGAGCGAGGATGTAACAGGCATAGGCAAAGGGCGTGCGGTACCATGGTGCATGAATGACCACACGGAAGCAACGCTCTGGGGTGGAGATGCCGTTTTGTTCGGCAACGACACAGAAGTCGTAGTTGCCCGGCGAGAGGTGGGAGAAAGTCATCTCGTTGACGCCTGGCTGCATGCGTACCCACTCCTCCTTATTGATGCGATAACGGTAGACGATATGCTCAGGATTGTCGTAGGTTAGCGTAGAGAGCTCAATGCCAAAGGTGTTGTCGCTGGAACTGAGCACAAACTGGTCGGCATTGATGACGGGAGTATTGACAACACGCCAGAAGCCGGACATGGTGGAGGGGGTGACGGGCTCGCCATTTACTGTAAAGCCTGTCAGCTTGATTTCAGCTTTCCACTCCTGTTGCTGGATGTCGTCAGGGTCGAACCACGTGATACCTGCCAGTCCGCCGAAAAACATACGACCATGGGGGGCTTTCCATGAGGCACCATCGCTAAACTCGTTGGACTGCAGACCATTGTCGACGAAATAGCTGTTGGTCTTGCCTGTCTTGGGGTCGAGACAGCACAGACCGTGATCGGTACTGATCCACAGACGGCCCTTGTTGTCCTGCTCGATGGAGGCTATGCCGTTATCAGCGAGTCCACTCTCTAGGTCCCTAAGTTCCATCTTACGGGTCTTGGGGTCGTAACATTGCAGTCCGTCGTTGGTGCCGATATATAGGATACCGCCAAACTCACGGGCGATACGTATGGGGGTACCATAGTTCAGACAGTTTTCACCAAATGTCGATAACCAGTTCTCGGTCTTAATCTCCATTGCACAGAGTCCCATCGATGTGGCGCAATAGATGCGCTTCCCGTCGGGTGAGATGGATATCTGGGAGATATAGTCGTTGGCGATACTGTTTATTTTATGGTTTTCCTGGGCATTCTCCTTCTGGTTGTAGACCTTTATTTCACCCGTCTCAGTATCGAGGCGCAACAGACCATTACCCATGGTACCCACCCAGACGTGGCCCTCGCGGTCGGATTCCAAATCGAAGATACTGGTCGTAGGACCCTGTGGCAAGGGGTAAGGATGAAAAGTCATGCTTTTTACGTCGATAAAGCCCAAACCTTCTTTATAGGTGCCCAGCCAGATACGTCCCTTCACGTCTTCGCAGAGACTCAGTACGGTAGCTGGGAAATTGTCCTTGAAATGTTTCACCACCTTGTTCTGACTGTCCAGACAGTAGAGACCGTCGCGGTCGGTACCTATCCAACGGTAACTGTTGGAGCCGCCCACCACACTGGTAACGCAAGCCGTTCCAATGATGTTACGCGAGCCGAGCTTATAGCCCATATAGCCAAAACCCATTGTATGGCCAGGCTGCATGTAGATACCCTTCTGCAACAGTCCGAGCCACACGTTGCCATTACGGTCCTCACAAATGGAATAGACCTTCGCCGTGCTCAAGTCGACATCACGGCTGAAATAGGGATTGTCGAGCAGATAGTTGTTCTTGGGGTCGTAAATGGCCAGTCCTGAACCGTCGTAACCCAGCATGATATGCTGGCGTCGGTTGACATACAACGTAGATATCTGTTTGTTGCCTGTGGCCTCTATATGAACGGGTGTATCACCATCAAGACGGTAAAGGCCATGATTGGTAGTGGCAACATAGAATTTACCATTGCCGTCTTCACAGATGTCGGAAATAGTGTGCTGGTGCTCGCCGTCCTGAAAATAGCGCTTGATATGGTTGCCGTCCCAACGCCACAGTCCCTGGTCGTCGGAGATGATCCACAGATTGCCGTGGCTGTCTTCCATCAGACGATGGATGGACTTGGCCTCGCGCAAGCGCTTGTCCATCTCGCGGGCTTCCTGTTGACCGTTCATCTTCAGAACGCCATGGCCTGACGTACCTACCAGGATGTCACCATTGCGGCGTTCAAGCAGAGAGGTGACATAACAGGGAACGGGATTGCCTTCAGCACCATAGGTCACGACACTCTGAAAACGCTCACCGTCGTACGTCTGCAGGGCACCGTACATGCCCACATAGAAGAGCCCGTTGTGGTCCTGCATAATGCAATTGACATAGTTGCTGGCCATGCCGAGGTCCTTACGCGACTCTTTCTTCAAGATGCGGAACTGGTAGCCATCGTAGCGGTTTAGGCCATTACGGGTAGCCACCCAGATGAATCCATCGCGGTCGAGGTATATTTGTGTCGTAAAACTACTTGACATTTGCTTGTCAGCGTCAAATAATTTTCCCATCTGGGCGTGTATGCTCAGTGGCAATAGAATAAACAGAGAAATAAGAACTTTACACTTCATGTTGTAATATTAAGTTAGTCGGTTTTGTAAAACACGGTGCAAAGATAAACAATTTGACAGAAAGCACCAAAAAAAAAGCAAACTTTATCTCACGTAACACCGAAAAACGGGTTACGTGAGACAAAAAACGAGTATGAATAGTGCAGTTTTAACTATTTTTCAGTAACGTTGTAGTCGAAACTGTCAACGTCAATCCAACCGCCAAGACGCTTAGTAGCGTAGTTAAAGATGCCGAACTTGGTACCCATGAAGAAACGCTGCCAGTCAAAACGCATGCGGTATTCACCACCCTTCTGCGTCCATTCGTTGCCATCGGTGCTGTAGAAGAATGTAGCCTTATCGCCCTTCCCAGGACGGAAATCGCCATCAATACGTAACCATACGATGGGGGATTTCAATTCTACACGGTCGATGATCTTCTCGTCGAAACCTTCCACAGCCTTCTCACGCTGTGTCAGTTTTACTTCCCACTCATCGAGTTCCAGCACCCATTTGCGTCCTTGTTTCTTGACAGCCCAAGCACATGTCCTGTCGTTGAAAGCAGCAAAACCGGCAACGTCACCATCCTTCATCTTCGATAAGTCCAGCTTAACGGTACCGCTGCACGTAGGACCTTCCATACGCTGTGTCAGCGTATTGGGAGCCAGATAAATATTAGGAACTACACGATTGGTCTTCAGGCGCAACCATCCCGGACGTACGGAAAGACTCCATGCATCATCTACGGGGTTGTGGTTCCATTGCCAATGGAGGCCTAACTTGTCGCTATTGAAATCATCGGGGCAGACGATATGCTTTTCCGGCTCGCCACTCTTGAGTGCACGGACGTGCTCAGGTACGATTCCCTGTTCGTCGCCAAGCATGGGCCAGCCGTCAATCCAACGGCAGGGCATCAACGTTAGCACACGGCCTACACCACCACGGTCTTGGAAAATAATACCATACCAGTCGCCCCATTCGGTATCGACAATAGTACCTTGCGCAAGGTAAGAGAAACCACCAAAGGGAGACTGCAGGATCGTCTTCTTCTCGTAAGGTCCGTGGATATCGTCAGCACGGTAACATACTTCACGGCGATGACGCCCTGGAGCATAGACGTGCGATATCATGAGCAAATAGTACTTGCCATTATGCTTGATGACACGCGAACCCTCGAGGAGTCCGGTCTCATCAGCCTCGCGCTGGAAGATATGCTGGTGAGTACCCTCGATAACATCGCTGAGGTCAGGCTTAAGCTCCATCAGTTCACCAGTGCCATAAACAACATACACACGGTTGTCGTCATCGAAGAAAAGTGAGCAGTCGTGGAAGTGACGCATGCGTGAGAGCAGTGTCCATGGACCTTCGGCTTTCTCAGCCGTAAAGATATAAGTATCACCCATAGCACCTGCTTCATTTGGGGCTAAAAGGGCATAGAACCGACCATTGTGGTATTTCAACGAGGTAGCCCACTGTCCGCGACCATAGGCTGTACCTTCTTTCAAATCATATTTGGGAGAATCTGTGAGTTTGTCAAAGATGTAACCAACCGTCTCCCAGTTCTTGAGATCCTTCGACCGCATGACGGGAGCGCCTGGCATCAGATGCATCGTGGTGCTGACCAAATAATAGGTATCACCCACGCGTATAACATCTGGATCGGGTACATCCGCCCACAACATCGGGTTAGTCACATAGTCCTTAACGAGCAGTTCGTCTGTATTAAACCCATCAGGGCTGCTGGAACGCTTTCCAGCAGCTTCTGAGGTTACAAAACAAACTACTAATGATAATATTACTAAAACAAATCTTTTATTTCTCATGCCTGTTATATGCGGTTTTAGTTTTTTGACGCTGCAAAGATAAATACTATTTTTTAATTATACATTATTATAATGTTTCACAAACTTTATTATTTGTATCATCCTATTTCGAATTTACAAAAAATAAAAAACTCCCATCCTTTTGATAAAAAAAAGATGGGAGGAAATGCTTGTCTTTGAACGAGTTAGAAGACGAAAGTCTTTTCGAGCCAGTAGGTTAGGATACCAGCCAAATAGCCAACAAAGGCTATCCACGTAATCTTTTTCATATACCAACCGAAGGTAATTTTCTCCAATCCCATGACCACCACACCAGCAGCAGAACCGATGATGAGCATCGAACCGCCGACGCCGGCACAGTAGGCTAACAGTTGCCAGAAGATGCCATCGACGGCCATAGCGCTGGCAGGATCAGCAACGACAGGATACATGCCCATGCAGCCTGCTACCAGAGGTACATTGTCGACAATAGACGACAGTACTCCGATAATACCGGTGATGAGGTAGTAGTTGCCATCAAAAGCCGTATTGAGGCCTTCGCCCAGCATGGTCAGTACACCAATAGTCTCCAAACAACCTACAGCCATCAGGATGCCGAGGAAGAAGAGAATGGTATCCATATCAATGCGTGACAGCATCTTCGACACACGCTTCTGCGTACAGGTATTGTTGGCGGTGTCCTCACTCTCCTGATGGATGCGGACATAGAATATCTCCGTCACCGTCCAGAGCACACCCAGTACGAGCAGGATGCCTACGAACGGCGGCAGATGAGTGATGGTCTTGAAAATGGGAACGAAGATAAGACCACCCACGCCGAGGAAGAATATCATCTTGCGCTGACCTGCCGTCAGGCAGTCGTTCTCCTCTATCACCACGGTATCCTTCTGCGGCACCAGCTCACCCTTCAGCGACAGGCTGAGGATGTATGCGGGAATAACCATCGAAACCAACGACGGGATGAAAATCTCACTGATGACACCAGCGGCAGTAATGACGCCCTTGTTCCACAGCATGATGGTGGTCACGTCGCCAATGGGTGAGAAAGCACCACCCGAGTTTGCTGCAATGATGACCAGTGCAGCGTAGATGATGCGGTCCTTCTTGTCGCTCACCAGCTTGCGCAGAATCATAATCATCACAATACTGGTGGTGAGGTTGTCGAGAATGGCCGACAGGATAAAGGTCATAAAAGCAATGCGCCACAGCAGGCTGCGCTTACTCTTGGTCTTCAACGTGTCGCGAACAAAGTTGAATCCGCCGTTCTGATCCACAAGTTCGACGATGGTCATGGCACCCAGCAGGAAGAACAGCGTGGTGCCCGTAGCTCCTAAGTGGTGTTCAATGACCTCGGCAACGGCAGATGCCTTCATGTCGCCCACGGCAGCTGCAATGTAGCTGGCTGGATCAATCATGAAAAGCGTCCAGGTTCCCACGAACATCAACAGCGCAATGGCTGCCTTATTGATTTTCGTCACAGCTTCAATGGCTATGCAGAAATAGCCGATACAGAAGAGGATGACGATGCAAATCGTTAATGTTGACATTTCAATTGTCTTGTTTTCGTTATCAAATATTACAACATTACATAGTCACTTCCACCACATGCTTGCCAGGAGCATAGGGAATAACCGTACCATCAACGGGAGAGCCATCGAGCACGATGTTCTTCACACCTTTCTGGGCACCGTTCGGGTGGATGGTGATTTCGTAGTCGGCATCGCGGAACTTACGGTTCACGGTGTAGTCGGTAGCCGTTTCGGGCAGACAAGGATCAATGCGGATGCCATCGTAGTCGGGTTTGATACCCAAAATAAACTCTGAGACGGTGTACCACATCCAAGCAGCCGTACCCGTGAGCCACGAGTTCTTACCCTCACCTGGCTTAAAGGCGTCCTTACCAGCAACCATCTGGCAGTTTACGTAGGGCTCCACCTTGTGCAGCGTCTGGTATTTCTCCTCGACATAAGAGGGCAGAATCTTAGCATAGTGGCTCCAAGCATCGTTTCCACGACCTGCGAGACACTCACCAATGATGACCCAAGGATTGTTGTGGCAGAAGATACCTGCGTTCTCCTTGTAGCCCTCTGGATATGAAGAGATTTCACCATATTCGTAGATGTACTTCGAGAAGGCGGGATTATTGAGTACCATACCGTGCTCGCACTCGAGGTACTTCTTACAAGAATCGAGGCTCTTGGCTACCATACCGTCCTCAGCACCGATTTCAGCCATGGTGCACCAGCCCTGCGACTCGATGAAGATCTTAGCCTCGTCGTTTTCGTTAGAGCCAATCTTGCGACCATAGAAATCGTAAGCGCGCAGATACCATTCACCATCCCAACCATGCTTCTTCACAGCGTCAATCATCTCATCAACAGCCTGCTGCATACGGGCAGCCTCGTCGACCTTTCCAATCTTTTTGCAGAGGGCGACATAATCTTTACCCGTTACTACGAAGAGACCTGCAATCATAAGACTCTCGGCCTTAGTGCCTTCAGAAACGTTCTCAGTAGTCTGGAAACTCTCGTTAGGATCCCACGAGAAGCAGTTGAGGTTCAAGCAGTCGTTCCAGTCGGCACGTCCAATCAACGGCAACATGTGCGGACCAAGGTTCTTGACAACATGGTCCATCGAGATCTTCAGGTGTTCAAACAGCGTTACCTCAGAACCGGGCTGATTGTCGAAGGGCACCATCTCGTCGAGGATTGAAAAGTCGCCAGTTTCCTTGATATACGCCACGGTACCGAATATCAACCAGCATGGGTCATCGTTGAAGCCACCACCGATGTCGTTGTTACCACGCTTGGTGAGAGGCTGATACTGGTGATAGCAACCACCATCGGGGAACTGCGTCGATGCGATATCGATGATGCGCTGACGAGCGCGTGGTGGAATCTGATGGACGAAGCCCACGAGGTCCTGATTAGAATCGCGGAATCCCATACCACGACCTACGCCACTCTCGAAGAACGAAGCCGAGCGTGAGAAGTTGAAGGTAACCATACACTGGTATTGGTTCCAGATGTTGACCATACGGTCGAGCTTGTCATTTCCCGTGCGTACCTTATATATATTAAGGAGAGCATCCCAGTACTCGCAGAGCTCAGCGAAAGCCTTGTCAACCTTTTCGGTAGTATCGAGTTCAGCGATGAGGGCGTGTGCCTTCTTCTTGTTAATCACCTGCAGCGCCTCGAATTTTTCGTCCTGCTCGTTCTCGATATATCCCAAAAGGAACACAAAGTCCTTTGATTCGCCGGGCTTCAGCGTGACTTCGATATAATGCGAAGCAATGGGGCTCCAACCGTGGGCATGACTATTACGGGGCTTACCCTCCATCACAGCCTGAGGATCAGCAAACTCATTATACAAACCAACGAACGTCTCGCGGTCAGTATCGAAGCCCTGAATGGGAGCATTCACATGATAAAACGCATAATGGTTACGACGCTCACGGTACTCCGTCTTGTGGTAGATGGTACTTCCCTCAATCTCGACTTCACCCGTTGAGAAATTACGCTGGAAATTCTCCATATCCGTAGCGGCATTCCAAAGACACCACTCCTCAAAGCTGAACAACTTCAAGCTCTTTGTTTCAGACGACTCATTCTTCAGCGTCAGTTTCTGCACCTCAGCCCATTTCTTCAGGGGAACGAAGAACAACACACTAGCCTCGACGCCGTTTTTCTTACCCGTGATGCGCGTATAACTCATACCATGACGGCACTCGTAGAAGTCGAGCGGCGTCTTACAGGGCTTCCAGCCTGGGTTCCAAACGGTGTCGCCGTCCTTGATGTAGAAGTAGCGGCCACCGTTATCCATCGGCACATTGTTGTAGCGATAGCGAGTGATGCGGCGGAACTTGGCATCCTTATAGAAGCTGTATCCACCTGCTGTATTAGAGATTAATGAGAAAAAGTCCTCGTTGCCCAGATAGTTAATCCAAGGCCAAGGAGTCTGCGGGTCTGTGATGACATACTCGCGGTGCTGGTCGTCGAAATGACCGTAACGTTTTTGTTGTTCCATTGTCAAATGCTTTATGTCTTAAGTTCTATGCCTGCAAAGGTAGTGAAAAACGAGAGAATAACAAAATAAAATTCCGTTTTTTTGCTTAATTCGGAAAAAAGATTTATCTTTGCACTCGATTTGAAACCATTACATACCATTTTATTAAAGAACTATTAACGATAGTAATTATTATGAGACTAAAAACATTTCTTCTGACGGCATTGTGCTGTGTCTTGTCGACAGCGGTACATGCGGAAAACGTGCGCGAAACCATCCGTTTGGATAAAGGGTGGAAGTTTGCCTTTGGCCATGCTGCCAACCCTGCAAGGGATTTCGGCTGTGGCACGGAGTATTTCAACTACCTCACAAAGGCCAGTTCCATCCACAACGAAGGTCCCTATGCCACCAAGTTCGACGATACTGCGTGGCAGGAGGTGCAGATTCCGCACGACTGGGTGACCACGTTGCCTTATGCCCATGAGGCCAGCCATTCGCACGGTTACAAGACCGTTGGATGGAAATATCCCGAAACCAGTGTGGGTTGGTATCGCAAGACCATCGTCATTCCCAACGACGACCTGGGCAAGCGACTCATGCTTCGCTTCGACGGCATCTTCCGCAATGCCCGCGTGTGGTTCAACGGCTTCTATATGGGTACCGAACCCAGCGGATATGTCACACAAGTGTACGATATCACACCTTATATTAAATATGGTGAGGAGAATCTCATCTGCGTACGAGCCGATGCATCACTCGAAGAAGGATGGTTCTACGAAGGTGCCGGCATCTATCGTGATGTGTGGCTCGAGAAAAGTGCCGAAGTAAGCGTGGCTCCTTTTGGAACATTTGTCTACGCGGAACTCACGAAACCCTACGACAAGGCTATCATACATGTCAAGACTGAGGTGACCAACAGCGGATTAACATCGCAGCAGTATGAAGTGTCCCAACGCCTGTTTGATGCTGAAGGCCGTGAGGTAGCACGTGCAGACGGGCACACAAACCCGCTGAAGCCCAAAGAGACGCGCATGTGTCAACACATGATGAAACTGACGAGTCCACACCTCTGGAGCACGACTGACCCCTATCTGTATAAGGTGGAGACGATGGTGAAAGTGGACGGCAAGGTAACGGACGTCTATGAAACAGCAACAGGTTTCCGCGATATTGCCTTTGACGCCGAGCGTGGCTTCCTACTCAATGGTGAACCGTTGAAACTGAAAGGCGTCAATATGCATCAAGACCATGCCGGCGTGGGTACGGCTATTCCCGATGCCCTCCAGGCGTGGCGCATCCGTCAACTGAAAGTGTTCGGCTGCAATGCCTACCGTGCCTCGCACAATCCCATGACCCCTGCCCTACTCGACATCTGCGACCGCGAAGGCATCCTTGTCATTGACGAGAACCGTCTGATGGGTATCAACGACGAACATCTCAGACTCCTGGAGCTAATGGTCAAGCGCGACCGCAACCACCCCAGCATCATCCTTTGGAGCGATGGCAACGAAGAATGGGGACTGGAGAACAACATTCAGGGTACCCGTCTGGCTGAGGCCATGCGCGAATACACAAAACTCTTCGACCCCACCCGACCCAGTACGGTAGCCAATGCCGGAGGCACGGAACTGATAAAAGGTCTCGACGTCGTAGGCTTCAACTATATCGTGCAAAATGATGTGGACAACCGCAAGAAAGCTAATCCCTCGTGGAAGATTGTCGGCACCGAGGAAACCACAGGCTGCGGGACGCGCGGCTGGTACTTCAACTCGCCCGACTATCCCGGACGGATGGTTTCCATGAATCGCGACACCACCCACCACCATGTGGAAAACGTCATCGAACGCGGCTGGCAGTTCTACGCCGAACGTCCGTGGGCCGCTGGATTGTTCTATTGGACGGGCTTTGACTATCGTGGCGAGCCCAATCCCCTCAAATATCCTGCCCACGACTCCGAATTCGGCATTCTCGACTATTGCGGATTCCCCAAGGACGAGGCATACTATCTGAAAGCATGGTGGACCGACGAGCCCATACTCCACATCTTTCCCCATTGGAATCTGCAAGGACACGAGGGCGAGGAAATCGACCTCTGGGCCTACAGCAACTGCGACGAAGTGGAACTCATCGTCAACGGCAAGAAACTCGGACGACAGCCGATGCCCAAAAACGGACATCTCAAATGGCGTGCCGTCTATCAGCCCGGCCGCGTCGTCGCTTACGGCTATAAAAACGGTCGTCGCATCATGACACAAACCATCGAGACTACCAAACCAGCTTATCAAACAATGCTAAAAGCTGACCGTTTGGAGATTGCTGCCGATGGCCGCGACGTAGCGGTCATTACCATCGAAGTGCAGGATAAGAAGGGCCGTATCGTACCCGATGCCTGTCCCGTGCTGACTTTCACACTCGAGGGCGAAGGGCGCATTCTTGGTGCAGGCAATGGCGACCCGATGTTTCCCGGTCAGGACCATCCGTCATATCTCAACTGTCATGAGTTTACCATTCCTGCTTTCAACGGCTTGGCGCAAGTGCTGATTCAGAGTACATCGACACCCTCCGCGTTGGTTCTTCGCTGTCAGGGCGACGGTCTCAAGACAGGTTCTATCAATATCATTACCAAATAACACTGCCCTGTAGCGTAAACGGTCGCTTACACTACAGGCGCAGGCCAAAGAAGGTACGTAGGTACCACTTGATATTGTGTACTTCAAGGTTATCTTTGTCGCCGATGTTAGTGAAATTGAAGTTCATCGACAGTCCGTAGAACGTGGAGCGGGCATTATGCACAACGGCTCCGCGACCGGTAATGATGACTTCGGGAAAGTGGTATTTCATGGGCACGTTGTCGTCGCCTACCTTAGCCGAAGTATTGCTATAGACAATAAACGTGGGCAATGCAGAGATGTGGAGCAACCAACCCTTACTAGGGACAAAGTTGTAACCATAGCCCGCACCAATGCCGATATTGGTCATCTTCAAGTATGCCTCGTCTTCGTCTTTGGGTTTGGCTTGCTGTCCCTGAACCGATGCTGCCAGCAGGACGCTACCCGCAGAGCGACGCTGGATGTAACTCTGCGAAAAAGCAGCAGGATAGGAAAAACGACGACTGTTGAACACGTAGTAGGCATTCGCATTCAGCGTCTTGACGTTCAACGCATCGGAAGGCAAATCCACACGGTCTGAGCCCTCAATCTCGTACCAGCCATTGAAATTGCGAGCGTCCTGATATACAAAGTCAAAGCCAAAACGACGCCCGTAGCTGTTGAACGTCAGCTCGTAGTCGCGGTATTTCCCCAGAAGCTTTGCTGGATTCAGCGACGCACTGAGCGAAATACCGAGATAGCTGACACCAAGACTGACCGTCATCTTACTGTCGGCATACATTTCTGACGTAAAATGCAAGTCGTTGCCAACACCTTCAGCCCTGATCTTCGTCCCCGACAAGTTCAATCGCGCTCTGACAGTCCACTTCGTCTGGGGACGCATGACATAGGCAGTATCGATATTTCCCTTATGATAACGGAGCGTCAGCATACTGTCCACCCGATGCAACAGCGACTGCGCCTGCACAGTCAGTGCCAGCAACGATGTCAGTATGATGATGCTCCTTTTCATAATCAGTTCTTGATAATCTTTACACTACGGGTAAGGCCGTTGACGTCAGTAGTTTGCATGATGTACGTCTCGTGCGACTGCATACTGCTGACGCGGCGACCGTCGAGCGTGAAGAATTCACGTTTCACCACTGGCACACCATTGTCACTCCATACAGAATGGATAGCGGCAGTAGCACCGGTGATGGCGACGCCGAAGCGCTGGGTAAACGTGGTCTCACCATCGGCAACAGTGACATTGACGCTATAGATACCACCGGCATTGGGTTGTATGGCACTTACTTGCATCGTGGAGCCTTCCACACTTGCCGTATATACTCCGTTGGGTAGCAAGTCAACACTAAAGGTCGGCGTGACGTCATTCCCATTTTGACCATAGAAACCTGCGAAATACGGTTTCAGGTCGAGCGTGGCGCTGCCATTAGGTTCGAGGATGACGTAGGGATGGGCCATAAATTCCAGGTAGTCCTCCAACAGGGTATAGCCGTCGCCGTTTGGGTCGTCGTTGTGGTTAGCCACGCCGGCATTGCTACCAACACATTTCTCCCACCAGTCAGGCATGCCGTCGCCGTCGGTATCCCAATCGGCAGCACGATGCTCCTCAGGCCATTCCTCCCAACCGCCATTGGCCGCATCAGTAATGTCGGCCTCGTTGTCAATTTCACCCTTGATATTCGACTTCGAGCCCTTGTAGGTCCATGTGCCGTCGAGCGTCTCGCGAACGTTGCGCTGGTGTTGTTTGTCGCGCATGGGCATGGTGGCACCACTGTAGCTGGTCACAATCTTCATGGCATCCTTGGCCGAGTGGATGGTGGCATAGGAAGGGAATAGCGGCTCCGTCAACAGGTAGTCATAGGTCGTGGGGATATTTCCGGTGGCATTAAAGATGTCGTTGCGCTTGTCGAGGGCATACTCCTGCACCGTGAGACTGTGGTTCTTCTCCTCGCGGATGTTGCCGTTGACGTATGCCTGGTCGATGCCGTCAGGGGCTATAGCATCCTCGAAATCCTGCGTAAAGAGGACCTTTTTACGCGTGTCGGTACCCATCTTATAATAGTTGTTCACGAAGTTCACGGCGTGGCAGTTGCCGTCGGTAGTGCGGTTGTGCCAGTTATAAACCACATTATTAAACAGATCGAGCCCTCCGATGGGTCGGTTCTGACCATCCATGCCGCCACCCATCGACCAGTTACGGCCTTCGCAGTTCACCAGCAGGTTGTGGTGCCACGAACCGATGCGTCCGTCAATGGTGGCCGCATAGCCGTGGTTCGTACCGTCGGCATAGTTCTTGTGACCGGTAATACCAAGTGCCTCGCTGATGATGCTGTATTGGAACGAAATATTCAGTGCACCGCGACCGCTGACTGTCTCGTCTGTACCCCACGCCGCCGTGCAGTGGTCGACAATGGCGTGGTCGGCACCCGACATACCCATGGCATTACCCGTATTCTCGCCATATACACCCAGTCCGCGCTTAAAACGGATATGACGGCAGACAACGTCGGAGCCAATGTTGATGTTCGAGGCTTTGATGCAGATGCCCTTACCCGGTGCCGTCTGTCCGGCAATGGTGGCATAGGGCTTAGTGAAATACGAATTGAAGTCGAGTTCGATGATGCCGCTGACGTCGAACACAATATATCGCGGTCCCTCCAGCGTCACCAGTCCGTAGAGCAGCGATCCCTCGACATCCTTGCTGCCGCTGAGGTTCGTCACGTGATACACCTGTCCGCCACGCCCGCCAATGGCATAGCGGCCATAACCCTCAGCCTCGGGGAAGGCCAGATGACAGGGCTGACACGTCCACGCCTTGCCGCGATGGACAGTACCTTCGCCATCGACCTCGTCAATGCGCCACCAGTACTGCTGCATAGAGTATAGTCCCGTCTTGGTGTATTCCGTCGCGGTTCCCTCATATTCGTAGAGGTCGCTCTGGGCTACCGTTGCAGAATCGGTGCCGATCACCATTTTGTGACTCACGGCTCCGGGTGCGGCAACCCACGAGAACTGGATGGTGCCGTCCTCGGTGCCCGCATGATAGTCGTGGTTGGGTGGCAGCGGATCAGTGGCCACCATCGCCACACCGTCGAACTCCAAACCGTTCAGCATCATACGGGTATTGGTGTAGCTCTTACCGGCCTCCAGCTTGGTAGTATAGGTAATAACTACAGGCTGACCGTCAGTGACGTTGAACGTGATGAACGACGTGCCGGCCTCCAGCGTGCTCTGGGCGGCAGAGGTAAACTTCTGACCCGTAGCCACCTCAGTGCCGTCCACGCTAATGTCGATGTCAGGCTGCACCTGGTCCTTGTCGGAATTGTTGTGATAGGCCTTCAACGAATGTTGACCAGGTGTCAGACCCGTAATAGTCAGGATGAGCGACGTCGAGGCATCGGAAATCTGTGTCATATTGCCATCCTCGAGGTTTGTTGCCACCACTTCGTCGGCAATCACGCGCAGGCCCTTGGTCTCAACGTCGGTCTTGCTCCAGTTGCTGCCCACAGCCGAGGCGGCACCACCCGCACTGATGGTGATGGTTACGCCATTGTCGAATGTCTTGGTGTCACTCGTGGCACGCGGAACGGCCCACGACGTGTAGTTAATCTCGGTGTCTTTGCCTGGGGCGGTCTTGCCGGGCAGGTCAAAGTCGATATTTTGCGCCATTGTACCCGTTACTGTTAAGGCAAGGCAGCATGTCAATAGTAGATTTGTTTTCATCATTTTTAAGTAGTTTGTGATACGAAAGGGAACCCCCCACTGGAGGTTCCCTTGATAGTGTTTCTGTTTGTTTATTGCTTGTCCAATTCGGCAAGGTTCTCGGCAATCATCTCGTCGGTAACCGTGTAGTTCTGCAGGTCGCCCTTGATATAAGCCTCATAAGAAGGCATGTCGATGAGTCCGTGACCGGAGAGGTTGAAGAGGATGACCTTCTCCTCGCCTGTCTCCTTGCACTTCTTGGCCTCGCGGATGGTGGCGGCGATGGCGTGGGTGCTCTCAGGAGCAGGAATGATACCCTCTGTACGGGCAAAGAGCATACCGGCCTCGAAGGTCTCGAGCTGTGGGATATCGACACCGTGCATCAGACCATCCTTAATCAACTGCGAGATGATCATACCAGCACCATGATAGCGCAGACCGCCAGCGTGGATGTTGCTTGGCTTGAAGTTGTGGCCCAGCGTGTACATAGGCAGCAGGGGCGTGTAACCTGCCTCATCGCCGAAGTCGTAGCGGAACTGACCGCGGGTCAGCTTCGGACAGCTGTCTGGCTCGGCAGCAATGAATTCCGTATGGCGCTCGCCACTCAGATTGTGACGCATGAAGGGGAACGAGATGCCACCGAAATTGGAACCGCCACCGAAGCAGCCAATTACGATATCGGGATATTCGCCAGCCATCGCCATCTGCTTCTCAGCCTCCAAACCGATGATTGTCTGATGCAGACCAACGTGGTTCAGCACTGAACCCAGCGTATATTTACAATTCGGAGTAGTCGTAGCCAACTCGACAGCCTCAGAGATAGCAGTACCCAGCGAACCACTATGCGTCGGATCCTTGGTCAGGATGTCCTTACCGGCACGCGTGGACATCGAGGGAGAACCTGTGACGACAGCACCGAAGGTGCGCATAATCGAAGAACGATAAGGCTTCTGCTGCATGGTAATCTTCACCTGATAGACGGCGCAGTCCAGTCCGTAGATCTTGGCAGCATACGAAAGGGCGGCACCCCACTGACCGGCACCGGTCTCGGTAGTGACATTCGTCGTGCCTTCCTGCTTGGCGTAGTAGCACTGTGGCAGGGCGGAGTTGATTTTGTGTGAACCTAAGGGGTTGGTTGACTCGTTCTTGAAATAAATGTGGGCAGGAGTACCCAGCGCCTCTTCCAATGCGTATGCACGCACCAGCGGAGTAGAACGATAATACTTGTACTTCTCGAGCACGTCCTCAGGAATGTCTATCCAGCGATGCTCCGTGTCCAGTTCCTGCACACAGCACTCGCGGGGGAAGATGTGTGCAAGGTCGTCTACTCCCAACGGCTGCTTCGTTGCCGGATGGATGGGCGGCATGGGTTTGTTGGGCATGTCGGCCTGAATGTTGTACCACTGTGTTGGAATCTCACTCTCCTGAAGGAGGAATTTTTTCTGTTTTGCCATTGTTTTTTGTTGTTGGTGAATAATTACCGCCTGCAAAGGTAATAAAAAATAAGTGAAAAGTGAAAAGTGAAAAGTGAAAAATTTGCTGCTGCCATATAAAAATTGTAACTTTGCAGGCAATTATGACAATAATAGCTATTGTACTGGCGTATTTTGCCTTACTTTTTGCACTTAGCAGGTGGCAGGGACGACGTGCCACCAACGAGACATTCTACCGCGCCAACCGACAGTCGCCCTGGTATATGGTTGCCTTCGGCATGATAGGCGCGTCCATTTCGGGCATCACCTTCGTCTCAGTCCCCGGCATGGTGCTGAACACACAGATGACCTATCTGCAAATGTGTATGGGCTTCATCCTCGGCTATGTCGTGGTGGCCTTCGCGCTACTGCCGCTGTACTACAAGCTCAACCTGACATCCATCTATGCCTATCTGGGCCAACGACTGGGACGACGCTCCCACAAAACGGGCTCGTGGCTCTTCCTGTTGTCGAAGATGACGGGCGCCGCGGTGCGCTTCTACGTGGTATGCATCATCCTCCAGCGTTTCGTGTTCGAACCGCAGGGCGTGCCTTTTGCCGTGACGACGGTCATACTGGTGCTGCTGATATGGCTGTACACCCGCACGGGGGGCATCAAGACACTGGTATGGACGGACTCCTTGCAGACGCTCTGCCTCTTTGCAGCCCTACTCCTTATTATATATAAGGTAGCCACCGACTTGGGACTGAGCATGGAGTCGGTCGTGGGTGCCGTCGATAGTAACGCACTGTCGCGTGTCTTTGTCTGGGACGACTGGGCGTCGAAGCAGAACTTCTGGAAACAGTTCCTCAGCGGCATCTTCGTCGTATTGGTGATGACGGGCGTCGACCAAGATATGATGCAGAAAAACCTGACCTGCAAGACGCTGCGCGGGGCACAGAAGGATATGTGTACCTACGGCGTGGCCTTCCTGCCCGCCAATCTGCTCTTCCTCTCGCTGGGTGTCCTGCTCACCATGTGGTATCAGCAGCACGGCCTTGCCCTTCCCGCCAGCGGTGACGACCTCATGCCAGCCTATATTCAAACCGCAACCAACGTTCAATGTTCAATGTTCAACGTTCAATGTCTCTTCGTCCTCGGCATCGTCGCGGCATCGTTCTCCAGTGCCGACTCCGCGCTGACCTCGCTGACCACCATCTACTGCGTCGATATCATGGAACGCAAGGACGACGAACGCCTCCGCAAACGCACACATATTGCCGTGTGCGGCGTCTTTGTGCTGTTCATCCTGCTCTTCAAGACCGTCAATTCCACCAGCCTGATTGATGCCATCTACATCATTTGCGGCTACACCTACGGTCCCCTGCTCGGCCTCTTTGCCTACGGACTGCTGACCAAACGCCCCGTCAACGACCGCCTCGTTCCCTACATCGCCATAGCCTCGCCCCTGCTCTGCTATGCCATCGAATACGTGGTAGGCCAGACTACCGGCTACCATTTCGGCTACGAACTGCTGATGATGAACGGCCTCCTGACATTCATCGGATTATGGTTTTGCCATTCTCGATATACAGCCCCTTGTCGGGCTTGCCATTGAGCATACGTCCCTGGAGGTCGAAGTAGCGGCTGGTGCCGTCGGCCTCGATGGTCTTTATGGTGGGCTGGATGCCAGTATCCCGTCAAACGCGCCATCCAGCAGTTCGTACTCAACGACCTGTCGAAGAAGCTCCTTGCCGATGAAATCGACCGCGACAAGCCCATCATCATCGACGATTTCGGCAACGGCTTGGTATTCAGGAATTAGTATAAGCTATTCGAAGGACATCTCAGGAGCCAGCAGTATGTCGAAATCGTCCACAGAATCTTCGTACAAGAACTGGGATGCTGTCAACAACTGCTTGGCTTTTAACTCTATGACCTCAATTTGGGGCTGTATATATTCTTTTTTCATCATTGAATCTCGATTTTAATAGTAACAATTAATTTTGTCGATTTGGCAATTGCGTCATTTAACGAGAACGGTCTTGCCATTCACAATATACAGTCCATTGGAGGGCTTAGTCACGCGACGTCCCTGTAAGTCGTACCATCTATCGGCATTATCTGCGCTGACGTCTTTGACACCTCTAACTTCTGTCACATCACCAAAGGCAAAGGAAAGGAATGCAGGAGCTCCGGAAGTACCTGAAGGTGCGGGCAGATAAACACGTCCTGCGCCCAGTTTACCACCCATCCATTTGTAGAAGGCCGGTCCCTGACTACCGTTGGCCAGCACATAAACGCCATTGTCTGTACCATTGTCACTAACCTCTAGGAGGTTCTTGGCAGGCTCTGCAACAGTTTCTGCAGCCCTGCTCAGCGTATAGTCACCGGCAGCTTCGCTCTTGAGCAAATAAGGCTCGCCACCTTTCAGACTGGTCACCTCTTCCAGCGTCACCGTGTTATTGTCCACTACAGTCGCCACATAACCCGTCACACCTGTGGGCAGGGTAACGTCGTAGAAACTGACTATCGTAGCCCACAAAGCGTTTGTGATTGTAACATCATACTGGTCGGCCTGTATCAATTTATACAGGCGGGGCAGCGTGGCTTTGTCGTTATCGGGTTCGTAGCCACCGAACGAGGTTGACATCGTACCTTTCTCATAACGGATGACGTTCTTGGCTTTGACTGGATTGCCGTCTTTCTCGCGGTCGGCAAAGTTAAACTGCATCTTCACACTATCGTTCTTCTCCGGCAAGAAAGTGAACGCCACCTGACAACTGTCACCAATGGCCGTATACGTACCTGTCTTCAGCGAGGCACCGCTGCTACCCATGCCGGGAATCATGCTGTTGCCACCACCGTCTGTATCAGAAATGTATAGATATGTCATATTGCCGTCAGCCGTCTTTCCGGTCTGCAGACGCCATTTATCACCATCCTTTTCCAGTGTCAACAACTGCGTATCATCGGGTATCTCTGTTATCTTGCCGTCATCGTTGATGGTGATATTCTTGGCATTACTGCCACCACCGAACATACCCATCATGCCGCCACTCGAACCGCTACTTTTAACCAATACCTTGCTCTTTTCGTCGATAGTGGCTACGATAATCAGCTTGTCACCGGCAGACAACAGACTGGCATCGGTCACCAATTCATAGTTGCCCACCATAGAGCCAGCAGCAGGCAGTTCACGGTCTCTCACGTCGACGATGAACTTACGCCGCATCTTAATGGTGTCACCTTCGGCCAGCAATACGGGAGCCTTTACAGTAATAGTGATGATGCCCTCCTTCTTGGGAGTCAGCAGGCTGTCAGTACCGTTCACCACCCAGTCGGCCACTTCCTTGTCGCTGGGATTCAATGTAGTCTCTGCCTTAATCTGCGTGCCTCCAAACGTCTTGGTGATACTATAGAGGTCATCAGGGGCTTTTGTCTGCTGGAAATACAGGATGATATCCTTGGTGATGAGATTGCGTTCGTGCTCTTGCATATAGTTGACACGCGGCATCTTCACGGACTTCTTCTTTTCCTGATTGTTACCATTGCCACCCATGCCGCCCATCATTGACATCATGTCGTTGTCCTCAGAATACTCCAACGGGCCGTACACTGTCACCTCGTCGCCAACGCTGAGCGAGTCTTCGGTGATGTCGACAAGCTGTAGTCCGCGTCCGTTAATGATCGACAGCGAGTCGCGGTCCACGCCGTTGGCACTGATGGCGTATGTCACGGTGCCCGGTTCCTGCTCACCCATGAACATAGACAGCATCGAGCTCATGTCGAAGCCTTCCATACCTTCCATGCCTTCCATCATGCCAGACATCATCTCCATCATGTCCTCCATGCCTTCCATGCCGGCCATAGCTCCGCCAACACTCGACACAATGCCCTTAACGAAGTAACAGACACCGTTGGCAGCCTCCTCGGCATGGTCTTCCTTCGCATAGGCAATGGCCTCAGCTACAGTGAAGGGATTATTTCGTCCGCCAGCACCCTCGCTGTCGTCGATGCGTAACACATAACTCGTCAGGTAATCATCGCAAGTGGCTGTTGCCTTCACATAGGCATAGATGCGAACTGTGCCACGCTTCTTCAGCGTCACAGCACCTGTTTTATCATCCACCTCGGCCAGGTCAGTATTCCCACTATAATAAATAATGTCACCACCCTCTGCAACGGTAGCCACAGGAGATTCGAAATCACCAGCATGCCGGACATCTGCCTCGTAGTCATGCTTCGGGAAAGTCAGCGTCGGGTCGGGTAACGAGGTCACCACCTTCTTGAAAAAAGCCATCTTCGTGGCGGCAATGTCGCTGCTGACTTCACCTTCTGCATCTGCCGCCAGTTCCCACGTGTTGCCACCCATCATGGCCATGATGCCACTGGCAGCCTTCATACCGACGTGGTAGTCTGTATAGATATTCTCGTCGGTCTGTATCTTCATGTGAAACAGTCCTTTGTCTATATCGAAATTCCTTTTCGATGCATTATCTTCGCTGACAAAGCCCACACGCAGGTTCTGGTCAGAATTGAACATATATCGCGTCTTGCTTTCCTCGTTCAGGAAATACAACGAGTATTGGGTGTCACTAGGACGTTTCATCGTCCATACGATGGTGTCGGCCACTTCACTGCTGATGCGGTCTAACTCTTCCTTCAGTGTCACCTTTGCGGCAGAAGGCGACTCCTTACTGACGGTGTTGTTTTCTTCGTACTTCGGATTGTTCGTCATGGCAGTTGAGGATGTCAAATCCACTACGACCACCACATCGTCGGCTTTCAGCGAGGCAGGGTCTTCCACGATTTTCCACTTGGTAAATTCTTGAGCCTGAATACTGCACACTCCTATGAGCAGGAGCAACACAGAAAAGAGTAAATTCTTTTTTATCATTGTTGTCTTGTGTTAGGTATAATGTTTAAATTGCCACAAAAGTACTGCATTCTACATATCAACGCGCTAACAATTGAGGTTTTTTTTATGGCAAAATGTCGCATTCCCCTTGGATAATCCAAAAAAAGCAGTACTTTTGTGGGCGATAGTGCTTCCCTACAAGCTAAACTAAGACGTTATTTATGGCATTGACATCACCCAAAGAGTCGCTTATAGAAGAAGTCGAACAATCCGGCATTGTGATTGTACGCGAAATGCACCGCTTCTTCAATCTCAACGAAGATTTCGTCTTCCCGCACATCATCCTGACCCTGTGTCTGAGTGGCAGCGCACGGGCAAAGTATGATATGCGCGTCATCACACACAAGAAAAACGACCTCGCTTTCATCATGCCGGGCCACGTCATGCATCCCATGGATTGCACCGACGACTTCACCTACACCATGTTTTTCATCTCACCGAAAATGTTCGACGACCTGCGTTTCCACACCTTCAGCCACGACTACGAGAAATTCAACTACACACCCGTCTGTTCGCTCACCGACGAACAAGCCACTCACCTGCTGACCATCGTCGACCAACTCATCGTCATTGGCAACCACACCGACGAGGAACTGCCACACCGCTATCAGGCCTTGTTGGCACAGCTCGCCGTAGGCTTTGAGTTTCTCAATTACTACCGCCGCGAACAGGACAGGCAATGGTCAGAGAATCGCCATGCAGAGCTTTTCAACCGCTTCTGCGATTTGGTGGTGAAACACTATCGGGAGTCGCGAGAGGTCAAATACTACGCCAGCCTGATGAACATAACCCCCAAGCACCTCAGCAAGGTCATCCGCGCAGCTACTGGCGGTCTCTCGCCGGGACAGTGGATAGAGCAGTACGTGACGGCACAGGCCAAGCGGCTCATTGAAGCCCGCGCCACGCCGACGCTTCAGGAAACGGCCTACATGCTCGGCTTTTCCGAACCCACCGCCTTCTACCGCTTTTTCAAGCGCGTCACCGGCATGACCGCCAAACAATACCGCAGCAAATACTTATCTTTGCCTTCGATAAAACAAGACATAGATGTATAAGAACAGCAGGCTCCACACAGGAACCTGCCGTTTTTTTCATTTGTAGTAGCCGAGGCGGACGTAGTGGCGGGGGTCGGCGAAGGGCGTCCAGGAGATGTGGAGCCAGCCGGGGCCGGTCAGCAGCTGGTCGGTATAGCCACAGGTGCGGAGGAAGTCCACTAGGCGCTGGAACTGGCGCGGGTCCTTGGGGCGGATGTCGGCAGCCTGGCCGAGCAGGTGCTGTGAGTTGCGGACGCCACCCACCTGCCGGTTGTAGGCCTCGTTGCGATAGCCCGAGTTGACGATGATGGCTCCTACCTCGCGGCGCGCCGGCTCCAGCAGATACTGGCAACCGTACTTCAGGTTAAACAACACCTGCACCGTCGGCAGGTTGTCGGGGTGCTTCCCCAGGTTGAGAAACTCGCTCAGCTTAAAGTGAGGCGATAAGCGAATGTCATTGAGCTGTGTGTTTTCCATAAGTCAATTCGTTTAATTTGTTAAATTCGTGGTTTTCTTTCCATTGATTTTTCGTGTGATGAGTTTTACATAATAGTCGAGGCCGAAGATGCTGGCGACGAGTAGGAAGGCCTGGGCGACATAGACCAGCAGACCGTTCGACACGTCGTCGATCATGATGACCTGATAAGAAACCAGCGCAATGCTGCTCACGATGAGCAGCACCGCACAGGTGTACTGAGAGATTTTAAAGCGCGTGTTTTCCATAGTGTCGTTGAACGCAAAATTTTTTTGAACACGAATCTCTCGAATTACACGAATTTTTTCTGTACTTGGATTATTCGTAAGATTTGTGAGATTCGTGTTCGTCGTTTTACATCATCACGGCTTCGCCTGCTGCGCCGAGGAGGGCAGCGATGATGTAACCGAGGACCTTGAGTACTGTTTTTACTGTTTTGTTCATAATTTTGTGTGTTTTAAATGTTAATAAATAGGGTTATTTCGTGGTTAAAACCACCTCTCTTTTACCTTGCAAAGGTACAAAAAAATATCGAGAAAACCAAATGTTTTCCCGATTGTTTTCAATGCTTTTGGCAACTTTTTCTTCGAACGCCAAAGGGCCTTAGGGTTATTTGTTGCTATCCAACAATGCCATGAATTCCTCTAGCTCATAAACGGGGATTTCGGAGGTT